>DASSHL010000137.1:0-11220 GCA_035692845.1 Gemmatimonadales bacterium | reverse complement strand
GTGTGGGCGAACTTGGTCTCGATGCCGTAGCCGTGGTCCAGCACCACCACATTGCCGTAGCCCGATTCCCAGCCCACTTCGACCACGCGTCCCGCCGCCGGCGCCTCGATGGGCGTGCCGGTGGGCGCGGCCACATCAATTCCTTCGTGGGGCCGGGCAAAACCCAGCACCGGGTGCATGCGGGCCGAAGAGAAATTGCTGGTGAGCCAGCCCTGGGTCGGGAGGATCGACGGCATCGCCTCGATCCGCTCCTTGTGCGACGCCAGGCTGTCGGCCGCCTCGTTGAACGAGGTGGCCAGCAGGTTGGCGCGCCGGATCATGCCGCTCAGGTCCACCTTGATCTCGTCGGCCCGGCGAATCAGCACGCTGCTGGGCTCGGGCGCACCGCGCTTGGGCTCCACGGGACCACCGATGCCGGCCTCGCGCACTTCCGGGGCGATGGGATCAAGGTTGGCGAGGAGGCGGATCTGTTCATCCCGCTGGGAGAGCGCCGTCACCGTGTCGCTCAGGTGGTGCAGCCGGCCGTGCAAGTCGCCCAGTTCCGCGGCAAGGGCACGGTTTTCCCGTTCCAGCTTGTCGGCACGGGAAAGATCGATCGAATGGGAGAGATTGGCGTAACCGAAGAGCAGCGAGGCGGCCACGACGATCACGACAGCGGCACCGCCAAGCTTGAGCAGCGAATACGAGACTTCGATGATTCGGGATGGTTCCGAGTCATGCGGAACCAGCACAAGAGTCCAGCGGCGCTTTCTGGCCATTCACAGCTCGCATCTCTGGGAATGAATCCCCTGCCTGACCACTCCCTCAGAGGGGGATTCTGAACGGCCGGCAAAGCCCGGCAGAAAACTGAACCGCCACGGGCTACTTGTCAAGAACTGCGCCCGATTGTCAAGTAATTGTGTGCCATATAGTTGCGAAGGCGGGGTGCAGCGGGCTGCAGGCGCTCGCTCTAGCACTCTGCAAGCGGGTCGACGGTCTACGGTCGACGGTCTACGATCGACCGTTGACCGTTGACCGTTGACCGTCGACTTCCTTCGGAAACAACACCTCCGGCCGCTTCGTCTGCCGCCCCGCCATCCTGAGGCTGGGGAGTTCCGCGAGCCGAGCCTCGGTCACGGGGCCGTCCATTCCGGACGCCTCCCAGAGCGTCTGCGCGCTGCCGGGAAGAAAGGGACTGGTAAGTACCGCCAGCCGGGCCAGGCAGGAGGCCAGCGCCGCGAGGATGCCGTCCAGTGCCGCATCATCGCCTGCCTTGGCCAGCGCCCAGGGAGCGGACTGCTGGATGAACAGGTTGGCGTCGCCAACCAGCGTCCACGCAGCATCGGCTGCGCCCCGGATGTCCAGCGCATCCATTCGCTCGCGGAACGCTGCAACGGCCTTGAGCCCTGCTGCTTCCAGCGCGTCGGCCGGTACCGAATCCGGCACGACGCCGTTCCGGTACTTGGCCAGCATGGCCAGCGACCGGGAGGCCAGGTTACCGAGCCCGTCGGCCAGGTCCGCCGAATATCGCTCCTCGAATCGCTCCCAGGTGAAATTGCCGTCGGCGTCCCAGGGAATTTCCCGCAGCAGGAAATAGCGGAACGCATCGGCCCCAAAGCGATCGATGGCCTCATTGAGGTCGAGCTGGGTGCCGGCACTCTTGCTGAATCGCTCGCCCCGGAAATACACAAAGCCATGCGCCCACACCTGCCTCGGCAATTCCAGCCCGGCTGATTCGAGCATCGCGGGCCAGATGACCGTATGGAAACGGGTAATGTCCTTCCCGATCACATGAAGCTGGGCCGGCCACTCGGCGCCGGAGCCCGGAAAGCGGGTCGCCGTCCAGTAGTTGGGCAGGGCATCGAACCAGACGTAGGTGGTCTGCTGCTCCCCATCGCTGGTGGGGCGGGGAAATGGCACGCCCCAGCTGAAGCGCGCCCGGCTGGCGCTGATGTCCTCGACGCCCTGGCGGAGGAATGCCAGGATTTCATTTCGCCTCGAGTCGGGCTGCAGGAACTGCGGGTCGTTCTCGTGCAGTGCGATCAGGAAGTCGGCATGGCGCGACAGCCGGAAGAACCAGTTGCGCTCCTCCACCCACTCGAGCGTGCGGGTCGGGTGGAGCACGCATTTCCCATCCTCGATTTCCGCGTCCTGCTTGAATGACTCACAGCCCACGCAGTACCAGCCGGCGTAGGATTTTTCGTAGAAGTCGTCGGGGTTCCGCGCGAAGATCCGGTCGATGAGCTCCCGCACTCCCGCCTTGTGCTCCTCGGCAGTCGTGCGGATGAACTGGTCGTGGGTGATACCAAGCCGCGCCCACATTGCCTCGAACCGGACCGCCACGCCAGCCGTGAGCTGCTCCGGCGACACGCCCCGCTCGGCGGCGGTCTGCGCCACCTTCTGGCCATGCTCGTCCATGCCGATGAGGAACCACACGTCATCGCCGGCGAGCCGGTGATACCGGGCGATGGCATCAGCGCCAATCTTCTCGTAGGCATGGCCGAGGTGAGGATCGCCGTTGGCGTAGTCGATGGCCGTGGTAAGGTAGAACCGGCTCATGGCTCGTCCTGCCGGCGGTCGCGCCGTCGCCGGCGCCGCTGGCGGCGTTCTGGATCGTCGTCGGGCTCCGCCGCCGGAGCAGCGTCGGGGCCAGGTGCAGGGCTTGCGCTGGCAGCACGCTGGACCGGGGCGGGCTCGGCCACGCCGCCGTCACCGACATCACTCATCTCCTGCTTGAGCTGCACCAGCGGAATGATGCGCGATTCGTTGCCGTCGCTCCGCAAGTAAACCCGCTCGCGGAAGATGTCGACCGCCACCACCTTCTCCGCGCCGCGCGCCGTCTGCAGCACCTTTCCCTCACGTGGGAAGCGCTTCCGGCTCGAGACATAGAACTCATGCTCGTACTTGAGGCAGCAAAGCAGGCGACCGCACCCGCCGGAAATCTGTGAGGGATTGAGCGAGAGATGCTGGTCCTTGGCGAGTCCCAGGTTGACCGGCGTCAGCTCCTTGAGCCAGCTGGAGCAGCAGTATTCGCGCCCACAGCGGCCCACGCCGCCCAGCCGGGCCGCTTCGTCACGCACGCCGATCTGCCTGAGCTCGATGCGGGTACGGAAGAGACTGGCAAGGTCGCGCACCAGCGCGCGGAAATCGACCCGCTTTTCGGCCGTGAAGTAGATGGTGAGCTTGGCACGGTCCCACTGCCACTCGCAGTCGCTCACCTTCATGACGAGCTCATGCGCGCGCACCCGCTCCATGACCTTGCGGCGCACGTCTTCCTCGGAAGCGCGCACCTCGCGATGCGTCCGCTGGTCCTCCGGGCTGGCCTGGCGGATGATGTTGCGGATGGTCGTCGCCTGGTCGCCCGCAATGGCCTGGCCCACGGCGCAGCCGGTGCAGCTCCCGCCGCACTTCTGCTCGGCGACTTCGCCGACCGCGGTGACATGGCCGTAGTCGCGCCCCCGCTCGGCGTCCACCACCACGGCATCGCCCACACGGAGCGCAACGGAGGCGTGGAAATAGGCCTTGCGTGTGCCCTTGAAGCGGACTTCGACCGTGAGCGGGCTCTCCATCAGCGCTCGCTGTACGCGCCGATGGCGGCGTACTTTTCCGCCCGGCGCCGGATCAGTCGTTCAGGGCGGATCTTCCGCAGGTCGGTGAGCTGGCGAATCAGCGCCGCACGCAGCGCTTCGCCGGTGGCATCGGGATCGAGGTGTGCCGCGCCCATCGCTTCGGGAATGATTTCGTCTGCCACCTTGAGTCGCATCAGGTCCTCGGCGGTCAGCTTGAGCGCTTCCGCAGCACGCGCCCGCTGGGTGGCGTCCTTCCACAGGATGGCGGCGCAGCCCTCGGGCGTAATGACCGAGTAGACCGAATTCTCCAGCATGAGGAGCCGGTCGGCCACTCCCAGCGCCAGCGCACCGCCCGAGCCGCCTTCGCCAATCACCACCGATATGATGGGGACCGGCAGGGCGCTCATCTCGAGGATATTGCGCGCCAGCGCCTCACTCTGGCCGCGCTCCTCGGCGCCCAGCCCCGGAAAGGCGCCCATGGTGTCGATCAGCGTGATGACGGGCACGCTGAACTTGGCCGCGAGCTGCATCTGCCGGAGTGCCTTCCGATAGCCTTCCGGGTGCGGCATGCCGAAGTTGCGCTTCAGGTTTTCCTTGGCATCGCGGCCCTTCTGGTGGCCGATCACCATGACGGTGTCGCCATCCAGCCGGGCCCATCCGCCCACGATCGCCGGGTCATCCATGAACTGGCGGTCGCCGTGCAGCTCGATGAAGTCGGTGAAGATGGTGCTGAGGTAGTCGAGCGTGTAGGGACGGCGCGGGTGTCGGGCAACCTGCACCCGCTGGATCGGGGTGAGCGAGTCGTAAGTTTCGCGCCGCAGGTCATCCAGCTTTCGTTCGAGGCTCAGCAGCTCGTCATCCACCACGATATCGCGCTCCGTGCCGAGCCGCTTCAGTTCCTCGATCTGGCGCTCGAGTTCCTGGAGTGGCTTTTCGAAGTCCAGCGTATAGAGGGATGGCGGCATGCGTCAGTCTGCCTTGACGTAGTGGACGGCGTCGGAGCCCAGGAGGTCACGGAGTGCCCGGAGCAGGTCTTCATCGGCCTGAACGCGAACGCGACGGGCCCGGAGGCGGACCGCCTCCCCATTCCCGTCGCTCCACTCAATATACAGGGGCGTGGGACCCGGATGCGCCGTACAGAGCACGGTGGCGGCCTTGGCAGACGTGGCACCAGGCGTAGCGGGGAGCCGCCAGCGCAGGCAGAGCGCCATGGCGCCCGAACCGCGCAACTCGGCCAGTGGCCGCGCCGACTCCACGATGAAGGGCGCTCGCTCCTCGTCACGATCGCGCTCGCTGAACCCGCCGGTCAGGAGCATGGCGGCATCCGGCACGATCACCTGATTGAGCTTGGCCCACGCATCGGGAAAGACGATGGCTTCGGCGGTGCCATGGAAATCCTCCAGCACCAGCCGGGCGTATTCCTTCCCCGTCTTCTTCGAAATCTGCCGCTTGACCACCGTCACCACGGCGCCAATCGTGACCGGATGCTGGCTCCACTCGTGCAGCGTCGCCGTGCTGCGCGTGGCGAAGAGTTCCACCTCGCCACGGAAGCGTTCGAGCGGGTGGCCCGAGATGAAGAAGCCGAGTACTTCCTTCTCGCGCACCAGCCGCTCCGCCTCGGTCCAGGCCGGAATCTCCGGCAAGACCATGGCGTGGCTTCGCACCGGCTGCGCCTCGCCAAAGAGCGACGACTGTCCCGCCTCGCGTTCGGCCTGCTTCAGCTGCGCCTCGCCGAGCACCTGCTCCAGCGCTTCGATCAGTTGCTTGCGATGGCCGCCCAGGCCGTCGCATGCTCCGGCCGCCACCAGCGACTCCAGCACCCGGCGATTGCAGAGCCGGGTGTCGATCCGCTCGGCGAAATCGTCGAGCGAGCGGAACGGCTCGCGCGTGCGCGCCTCGATGATGGAGCGAATGGCGCCTTCACCGACGTTGCGGACGGCGCCCAGCCCGAAGCGCACCCGTGCGTCGCCTACCACGGTGAACTTGAACCCTGATTCGCTCACATCGGGCGGCAGGATTTCGATGCCGAGACTGCGCGCTTCGTTGATGTACTGCACCACCTTGTCGGTGTTGCCGATTTCCGACGAGAGGAGTGCCGCCATGAACTCGGCCGGGTAATGCGCCTTGAGCCAGGCGGTGTGATACGAGAGGACGGAGTACGCGACGCTGTGCGACTTGTTGAAGCCGTAGCGCCCGAACGTCGCGATCTGCCGGCCGAGCTCCTCCACCATGGCGCGCGGATGACCCAGCACCACCGCTCGCTCCACGAACTCGGCGACGGCGGCGTCGGCCATGGCCTGGTCCTTCTTGCCCACCGCCTTGCGCAGCACGTCCGCTTCCGCCAGCGAGAACCCCGCCAGCACGTTGGCGATCCGCATCACCTGCTCCTGGTAGGTGATGACGCCGAACGTCGGCTCGAGGACGTCCTGCAAGAGCGGGTGGGGGTACTTCACCTGCTCCTGGCCCAGCTTGCGCCGGATGAACACCGTGTGCATGCCGGCGTCGAGCGGGCCGGGACGGAGCAGTGCATTCGACGCGACAAGGTCATCGAACCGGTCGCACTTCATGGCCCGCAGCGTCTCGGTGGCGAGCGGTGACTCGAACTGGAAGACGCCACCGGTGCGACCGTCGCGCAGCAGCGCGTACACTGCCGGGTCGTCGAACGACAGTGCGTCCATGTCCAGCTCGATCCCGCGCCGCTCCCGGACCATGGCGACGGCGTCGTGGATCACGGTCAGGGTCTTGAGGCCGAGCATGTCCATCTTCAGCATGCCGACCTTCTCGAGCGGCCCCATCTCGTACTGCGTGATGATGGAGTCCTCGCCATTCACCGCCGCGCCGGCGCCCCTGGTCGGTGCGGTGCACACGGGCACATAGTCGGCCAGCGGTCCCGGTGCGATCACCACGCCGGCCGCATGCACCGACATGTGGCGGCTCACGCCCTCGATGCGCGCGCTCAGGTCCATCAGCCGCTGATAGGCCGGATTGCCGCGCACCAGGTCGCGCAGCTCGTCTACCTTCTTCACCGCTTCCGGAATGGTGAGACTGTAGGCCGGCCCTGACGGAATGAGCTTGGTAAGCTTGTCAGCCTCGCCGGGCGGAATGCGGAGCACGCGGGCCACATCCTTGACCGCCGCGCGCGCCTTCATGGTACCGAAGGTCACGATCTGTCCCACGCTGTCGCGGCCGTAGCGTTCCCGGACGTACTCGATCACTTCGCCCCGGCGCTCGAAGCAGAAATCCACGTCGATGTCCGGCATCGAGACGCGTTCCGGATTGAGGAAGCGCTCGAACAGCAGGTCGAACGTGAGCGGGCAGACATTGGTGATGCCGAGCGCGTATGCCACCAGTGACCCCGCGGCCGACCCGCGGCCCGGCCCGACCGGAATGCCGCGCTCGCGGGCGGCTCGAATGAAATCCTGGACAATCAGGAAATAGCCGGCGTAACCCGCCGTCTCGATGACGCCCAGCTCGTACTCCATCCGCTCCTGCACCGCATCGGGCAGGGGCGTGCCATAGCGCCGGGCGGCGCCTTCCTCCGTCAGATGGCGGAGCAGTGCCTCGTCGGTGTCGAACTCCTCCGGTTTCGGGAAGCTGGGCACGTAGTACCGCTTCTCGAAGTCGAATTCGCACCGGTCGGCCACGGCCTGCGTGGCGCTGATGGCGTCCGGCTCTCCGGGAAACAGCGCGCGCATCTCGGCTTCGCTCTTGACGTACGACTCGGTGCCGGTGAAGCGGAAGCGCTTCGGATCATCGAGATCGGCGCCGGTACCGATTGCCAGGAGCACGTCGTGGCTCTCGGCGTCCTCACGGCGGAGATAATGGGCGTCGTTGGTCGCGACGACTCCCAGCCCCAGGTCCCGGCTGAGCGCCAGCATTCCCTCGGTGACCAGGTCTTCTTCCGCGATGCCGTGCTTCTGGATCTCGAGCCAGAAGTTGTCAGGCCCGAAAACCCCTGACAGCCACGATGCCGTGCGACGGGCTTCGTCGTACTTCTGCTGGCGAAGGTAGAGCGCCACTTCGCCCGACATGCACGCAGCGAGGCAGACGAGCCCGTCCGAGTAGCGTTCGAGCACCTCGCGATCGATGCGGGGCCGCCGGTAGAAACCTTCGGTGTATCCGATCGAGGAGAGGCGAACGAGATTCCGGTACCCCTCGCGATTGCGCGCCAGTAGTACCAGGTGACTGTAATTAGCTGGAGCCCAGCTGGGCTTGTCCCGCTCCTGGCGTGGCCCAAAGGCGAGGTAGGCCTCGAATCCAAGGATAGGCCGAAGCTGCTGCGCCCGCGCGGCCTCGTAGAACGTCCACGCTGCGTGCAAGTTGCCGTGGTCAGTGACGGCGAGAGAATCCATGCCGAGGCGCCGGGTGTGCGATACGAGATCGCCGATCCGGTTGGCCCCATCCAGCAGGGAATATTCGCTGTGGGTGTGCAGGTGAACGAAGGCCATGACGTCTACCGGGCGCCCTGTCTGGGCGAGCCCACTTCTTGCTGAAAAATCGGCCTGCCGAAGGCGCGAGGTCGGGTCAGGGTAGGGCGCGTCGGTGGCCCGAAGGCCTGCCAACCGTTGCGAAACGGAACATTGCGCTGATTTCTGTGTCTCACTGCGGGAAGCTATCGGCCGGATTCTCGATTGTCAAAAGGTGTTGGAATACCTACGCTTACTCATCCCGACCCTGGCTCGCCGGCGGCCTGGAGGCAAATGGTGGGAAACAAGGTGATGGGGCTGTTGCTGGCCAGTACAGTCACCCTCGTAGCATGCGGTAGCGAGCCCGTTGGTCCCGGCAATCCTCCTGACAACACGACGCCGCCTCCCGGCAATGTTGCTTGTTCCAGTGCCACGGATGTCAATCTCGGCGTGGGCCAGTCCACCGTGGTGGATCCGTCGGCCAATGCTGGTTGCATCCGGTTTCCTGCCGCTGGTGCCGGCGGCGCCGAATATCTCTACATGGCCGCGGCCACCAATGGGCGCGAAGCGGCATCCGGACTTTCCACCAGTTACGAGGTCCGCGGCGGGGCGTCTGGTGTCGCGGCATCTCAGGCGGCCTCTCCAGCCATCGCCTCGATGCAGCCGTCATTGCGACGTGGAGGCCTTCGACCCAACCTGGCCTTCGACGCCGAGCTGCGAAGTCGTGAACGTGCACTGGCGCAGATGCCCGGTGCGGTGGCCCTGAGCCGGGCGCGCATCAGCGCGAGCGTGGTCGCTGTTCCGCCCGTGCTGGGCAGTGAGCGGACATTCAAGGTCTGCCAGACCATTGACTGCACCGGATTCGTGGACGTCACGGCCACGGCCAGGCATGTGGGCCCCAAGGGGGCCATCTACCTCGACAATACCGTCCCGGCTGGTGGCTACATCCAGGCCGATATCGATTCCGTCGGCTTCCTGTTCGACACGTATCTCTACCCGCTCGACACGGTGTCCTTCGGGCGCGAGTCAGACCTCGACAACAATGGCGTCGTCGTGGTGCTGCTGACTGATCAGGTGAATGCGCTCAGTCCTGATTGCAATACGAGCGGCAGCGTCATTCTTGGCTTCTTCTATGGCAACGACCTGCTCGCCGGAAATCCGGGCTCCAATGATGGCGAAGTCTTCTACGGACTGGTGCCCGATCCGGCCAACGGCAGCTGCAGCATCTCGCACGACTTCGCGCGCTCGTACCTCGCGCCAACCTTCATCCACGAATTCCAGCACATGATCAGCTACAACCAGCATGTGCTGCTGCGCGGCGGGCTGAGTGAGGACACCTGGCTCAATGAGGGCCTCTCGCATTTCGCCGAGGAGATCGGCGGCCGGGGGATTCCGGACCAGTACTGCGTCAACCAGGACTGCCTGACCCAGTTCCAGGTGGGTGACGTCCAGAATGCCTATGGCTATCTCTCGGACCCTGAATCATTCTTCCTGGTGGAACCCAGTTCCTCGAGCGGCCTGCTCGAGGAGCGTGGCGCCAACTGGCTGTTCGTGCGGTGGCTGGTGGACCAGTTCGGAAGCGACGTGACCGGTGCTGCCTTCACCAGAACGCTCGTCGCCACCAGCAAGCTGGGTGCCGATAACGTTGCCGCCGTCACCGGCGTGCCGTTCAGTACCCTCGTTCCCCAGTGGCAGCTGGCCAATTACCTGGATGACCTGCCCGGATTCGTGACCCAGGAGCCCCGGTTGCGTTACACCAGCTGGAACTTCCGCGCCACCTTCGCCGACCTGCACTCGCAGGATGCCACCGATTTTCCCCTGGCATTTCCGCTGCAACCCGACAGCGTCACCACCGGCGCCTACGACCGGAAGGGCACGCTTCGGGCCGGCTCCGGCCTGCACCTTCGCGTGGTGCAGGCGGCCAGCGCCCCAGCTGTGACGCTGCAGCTCACCGACAGCCTGCGCCGGGCGATCGGGGCCAGCACCGCCGTGCCACGCATTGGCATCGCGCGGGTGCGCTGAGCTGGTGCGCCGGCGGGGCTGCATGATTTTCCTGATCATTGTCGGTGCGCTGGTGGCCGGCGCGGGCACCGCCTACGTCGCCAGCGATGACGTGCGCTATGTGACGCGCGCCGGGCTCGAGGAAACCCGCATCCTGCAGTCGCGCGAATCGATTGCGCGGCTGGTAGCCGATTCAGCCACCTCGCCGGAATTACGTTCGTCGCTGCGGCTGGTGCTCGCGGTGCGCGACTACGCCGATTCGCTCGGGCTCGATGCGGGCGACACGTACACGACGTACGCCGATGTGGGCCGCGACACCCTGCTGCTGGTGCTCCAGGCCGCCCCGCCGGACTGCATCTGCCCGTACACGTGGAAGTGGCCCATCGTCGGCCGGATGCCCTACAAGGGGTTCTTCGAGGCCGACGCTGCCCAGCGCGAAGCCACGAAGCTCGCCGGGCGTGGCTACGACATCTATCTCCGTCCATCCGGCGCGTTTTCGACCCTGGGCTGGTTCGAGGACCCACTCCTCTCCACGGCGCTGAGCACCGATTCCATGGAGCTGGCCGCGACGGTGTTCCATGAAATTGCGCACAATTCGCTCTACGTGCCGAGTGCCACGCCGTTCAACGAGAGCTTCGCGCAACTGGTGGGTTACCGGGCGGCAGAGCGGTTCTTCCAGGAGCGCGGTGACACGCTGGACGCCCGCCGAGCCGCCGATCGCTGGCATGATGAGATCCTCCTGGGCGCCTTCTACACTGAGCTGACCGCGCGGCTGGACCGCTTCTACGCCACCCATCCCGACTCGGCGGCACTGGACTCAGGCCGGCTCGCGGAGGGGCGCTGGGCACGGTCGCAGCTCGAGGGTCCGCTTCGCGACTCGCTCCGCACCTACACCGTTGGGACGGTACCGGAGCGGCCGGTAAACAATGCGCGTCTGGTCGGGGCGACCATCTACCGGTCGCACCTCGACTGGTTCGAGTCGTATTTCCGGCAGCATGGCGCCGATATCAAGCTCACGGTGGCCGAATTGAAGCGGCTGATGGACGGCGCCAAGGGTGACGACGCATTCACGAGACTTGAAACCGCGGTGGGCGCCCCGTAGGGGCAAAGTCATCGCTCTGCCACTGCGGGACCCCCAACACAAACGCCCCGGCGAGCGGCCGGGGCGTTTTTTGCGGCTGGAACTGCGTAACTCGACGATCCAGCGTTACTGCGGCGTCGAACTGTTGGGATTGGGCGGCGGCGGTGGTGCCGTTGTGGTGCTG
>DASSHL010000136.1:0-4540 GCA_035692845.1 Gemmatimonadales bacterium | reverse complement strand
GTGGGCCAGATCTTGAGCACGCCCGAGCGGTCGGGACGCGCGATGGTGCCAAACTTCTCCTGGATCTGCTGCTTGGCGCTGGCTTCGTCGAACTTGCCGGCCACCACCAGCATGGCGTTGTCGGGCTGGTAGTACTTGTGGTAGAACTGCTGCAGGCGCTCGATCGGCACCTGCTCGATGTCACTGCGGGCGCCGATGGTGCTATGGCCGTAGTTCTGCCAGAGGAAGGCGGTGGAGAGCACCCGTTCTTCCAGCACGTTGAACGGCGAGTTCTCGCCCGACTCGAACTCGTTCCGCACCACGGTGAACTCGCTCTCGAGATCCTTCTTCGCGATGTTGCTGTTCACCATCCGGTCCGACTCCATGCTCAGCGCCCAGGCAAGATTTTCGGGCGTGGAGGGCACGGTCTCGAAATAGTTGGTGCGGTCGTACCAGGTAGTGCCGTTGGCATTGGATCCGTGGGTGCTGAGCTCGGCCGGGATGTCGGGATGCGACGGCGTCCCCTTGAACATCAGGTGCTCGAGCAGGTGCGCCATGCCGGTTTCACCGTAGCCCTCATGCCGCGAGCCGACCAGGTAGGTCACGTTGACGGTCACGGTGGGCTTCGACTGGTCGGGGAAGAGCAGCACCCGGAGCCCGTTCGGGAGGGTGTACTCGTGGATGCCCTCAACCGAGGCGCCAGCGGTAAGCTGAGGTGCGGCGCCGGCAGCCTTCTGTGCCGAAGCCGGCAGCGGGGCCGTGGCGAGCACGCCCAGCGCGAGCGCCAGCCCGGAGGCAAAGCGGGTCTTACAGAACATGGTCAGCGGATCCTTGTCAGGAGACCTGCTAAGTATGCGTGCGGATCGGTGGGGGCGGAAGGCGGGGAGCTGAGAGCTGAGGGCTGAGGGCTGAGAGCTGAGAGCTGAGAGCTGAGAGCTGAGAGCTGAGAGCTGAGCCAAGATGCTACCTTTAGCCCTAGGCCCTTAGCCCTAAGCCCTAAGCCCCAAGCCCTACGCCATCCACTCCCTGAACGTCCCCACCAGCAGCCAGGCATTGAGGCCCATGATTACGGCGGCGACAGCCCAGGCCACCGCCTTGGTAAGCGGACCGATTACCAGTTGGCCCATCTTGCCCCTGTCGCCGGTGAACTGCACCAGCGGGATCACGGCGAACGAGAGCTGCAGCGAGAGGATCACCTGGCTCAGGATGAGCAGCGAGACGGTGCCCTTGGCGCCGTAGAGGGCCGTCACGATGATCGCCGGGATGATGGCGATGCCGCGGGTCACCAGCCGGCGGAGCCAGGGCGCAAGCCGCAGGTTGAGGAAGCCTTCCATCACGATCTGCCCGGCGAGGGTGCCGGTGATGGTGGAGTTCTGGCCCGACGCGAGGAGCGCCACGGCGAAGAGCACGCTGGCGGCGGTGGTACCCAGGAGCGGCGCCAGGAGGCGGTGCGCATCGGCAATGTCGGCGACGCCGTTGTAGCCGGCAAAGTGGAAGGTGGCCGCGCTCAGCACCAGGATGGCGCCATTGATGAAAAAGGCGAACAGCAGCGCAATCGTGGAGTCGAAGGTCGAGAAGCGGATGGCCTCCCGCCGGGACTCGACATCCTCCCCGAAGTGTCGCGTCTGCACGATGGACGAATGGAGATAGAGGTTGTGCGGCATCACCGTCGCACCCAGGATCGCAATGGCGATGTAGAGCATCAGCGGGTTGGAGAGGATCTGCGTGGTGGGAATGAGCCCCCGCGCCACCTCGCCGGCATCAGGCCGGGAAAGGAAGAGCTCCACCGCAAAGCACGCTCCCACCACGGCCACCAGCGTGATCACCACCGCCTCGAGCCAGCGGAACCCACGCTGGTGCAGGAGGAGAATGATCAGCACGTCGAGCGCGGTGAGACAGACGCCCCAGATGAGCGGGATGCCGAACAGCAGGTTGAGTGCAATAGCACTGCCGATCACTTCGGCGAGGTCACACGCCGCAATTGCAATCTCGCAGAGCACCCAGAGCCCCATGGCCACGGGCGTGGAATAATGATCGCGACAGGCCTGGGCCAGGTCGCGGCCGGTGGCAATGCCAAGCCGTACAGCGAGCCCCTGCAGCAGCATCGCCATCAGGTTCGAGATCAGGATGACACTCAGCAGGGCGTAACCGAACTGCGCGCCGCCGGCGAGGTCGCTGGCCCAGTTGCCCGGGTCCATGTAGCCCACGGCCACCAGGTAGCCGGGCCCGGCGAACGCGAGCGCTTTCCGCCAGAAACCGGCGCCCTTGGGGATCTTGATGGTGCGATACGATTCGGGCAGGCTGGGCGCTACCCGCGGCCGGCGCCAGCCGATGTGGCCTTCCACCGGCGGATGCGATGCGGCGCTCACGTGGCGCTCCCGCGGGTACAGAGCAGTCCAGTGGCCAGCGCATGGCCAATCACGCGAGTGCCAAAGGATGTCTGGATGGTCACCGGACCATCGAACGGAGCACACTCGATCACCGTGAACTGGAGCCCGGGGCGAATGCCGAGCGAACCGAGGTAGCGAAGCCGTTCAGGATCGGCCTCGGCGACGCGCGACAGGATGCACGCATCGCCGGCGGTCAGGACTGTGAGCGGAATACCCTCGAGATCGGAAATGCTCCCATCGGCGGCGGGAATGGGATCGCCATGCGGATCACAGGCAGGGTGCCCCAGCGCTGCCGCCATCCGCTCTACCAGCTCATCGGACATGGCATGCTCGAGCTGCTCTGCCTCGGCGTGAACGTTGTCCCAGTCATAACCCAGGAACTCGACGAGGTAGGTCTCAACCAGCCGGTGGCGCCGCACGATCCGGAGCGCAGCCCGGCGTCCGTCATCCGTAAGGCGGACACCACGATAGCGCTCGTGCTCCACCAGTCCCTGCTCCGAAAGGCGCTTGATCATGGCGCTGACCGAGGCCGGCGACAGCGCCAAGCGCTGGGCAATTTCGGTGGTCGACGCCGCCCGCTCCCCGGACGAGAGCCGGTAAACCGCCTTGAGGTAGTCCTCGACCGAGCGGGTAAGCACCTCGAGGGCGCCCTCAGCGTTCACAATTACCCCAGAAGTTAGGCATGCCTAAAATCAGTAATAGTTGGGGGAAAAGTCAAGATGTGGCGGGCAAGAAAGAGGCCAAAGGGAGGGACGCTGGCGGCTGGCGGCTCGGCGGCTCGACGGCTCGACGGCTCGGCAGCTCAGCCTGCGGAGCGAGCGAGTCGCAGTAAACGTCGTGACCCTCGACCCTCGACACTTGACCAGCAGCCAGCAGCCAGCCGCCTTCAGCTTTGAGCTTTCAGCCTTCAGCTTTCGCCCTTCAACTCCCTCAACACCCCACTCAGCACCCGCTCCGTCATTCCCCACAACGTGCCTGCAGTGGTCTGGTAGGAGGGGAAGCGACGGGTGACGCCGGCGATGGTGAGGGGGAGTTCTCCGCGCGCTTCCGCGCGCATCAGCGTTTCGAGCGGCTCCCAGTGGGCGCTTGCCACCTCGCTGCTCAGCTGCAGCCTGGGCTCCGAGCCGAGGCCGAAGACGAATGGGCGAACCATGAACGGGGGCTTGACGATTGAGCGTGGCGTCACGTCGTCCAGTGTCCCGAGAAGCTCGGAGCGGTCAAGCAGAATGCCGACCTCTTCGGCGGTTTCCCGGATCGCCGTGGCGATCAGGTCACTGTCCTCCGGTTCTTCGCGCCCGCCTGGCAGGGCCACATGGCCGGACCATGGATCACCCTCGCGCTCCGAGCGACGGATGAGGAGTACGGAGAGCGGATCGGGAATGAGGATGGCAGCGATGGCAGCGGCAGGACGCGGGTCGCGGGACTCGAGACGCGGGCGCTGTGCAAGGCGGGCGGCGAGGGACTGGAAGGAAGGGATGAGCGTATTCCTGAGCTGAAAGCTGACCAAAGATATCGCCTTCAGCCTTCAGCCTTCAGTCCTCGACTCATAGCTCTCTCGACAGATACTCCACCGTCCTGTCAAACACCGCCTCCGCAGCCGCCACTGGTTTCCAGGGGTGCGCGGCGCCAAAGGTGTGGCCGGTGTGGTCCATGGGGACGAGCTCGGTCGTGCGGCGGCCATTGGCGTGCAGGAGTGCCTCGGCATCAGCAAACGAGACGGTCTCGTCCTGCCGGCCATGAATGATGAGCCACGGAACCGTCACGGCGCGAGCGGCGCGCAGAATGTCGAGCGCCTCACCGTGCTGTTCGACATCGTCCAGCAGATCGGTGTACATAGGCAGCACCTGTCCGGTGCGGGCGTTGGTCACCTCGAGCAGGCCGGCCTCGCGCCAGCGCTTTCGTGTTTCTGGACCCCAGCGACTGGTGCTGGCAGTGGCAGCCCAGGTCGCGAGCGCCTTGACGCGCGGATCGCGCGCCGCGTGCAGGATGCTCATGCCGCCGCCGCGAGAATGCCCCACGAGTCCCAGTGCTGACGGTGGCGCCACGCCCAGCGCACCCGCAGCCAGCGCATCTACTACCGTGGCAATGTCACTGAGATCGGCCGAGAAGGTATTGTGTGCGAAGTGCTCGCCCAGGGTGGCATTACCCTCGGCGTCCACTCCGCTGCCGCT
>DASSHL010000135.1:0-14595 GCA_035692845.1 Gemmatimonadales bacterium | reverse complement strand
GCCGAGGAGGGTACCCACCACCGGCGACGCCACCGCAAACCAGGCCACCTGGGCCACGACACTCACCGCGCCAAAGGCGGGATTGAGATCGGCGCGGAAGCGACCATTCTCCTGGCCGGAACTGATGAGGCCGCTCAGCCGCTGGAACAGCCTGGTGAGCGTCTCGCGCACGGCTTTCTGCGCATGCTGTCCCTCGTAATCCACCAGTTCGCGCGCGATCAGCCGGGCCACGTGCGGCCGCTCGAGGAAGATCTGGCCCTGAACCTCGACGATGGCGCGAAGCGCGGTGGCCGGATCAGCGTCGGCAGGCGCACGCGACAGGGCGGTGCCCACCATGGTTTCGATGATGCGCCCGATGACGGCCTCGTAGAGGCCGGCCTTGTCGCGGTAGTAGTAGTAGATGAGGGCCGGGGAGAGCCCCGAGGCCTTGCCCAGCTCCTGGATGGTGGCCGCCCGGAAGCCTCGCTCGGCGAAGAGCTTCTCCGCGGCGTCGAGGATAAGGTTCGGAGGCTCGGGGGCGTGTGGTCGCGGCATGATTTAATTGAACAATCAATCAGGAATTGCGCAAGTGACGCTGGATGGTGCGCTTGTGACAGCGATGCCAGGCGTCGTTCGCCCGTCCTGCGGCAGGAAGTGCCGTGCCCAGAGCCCACATGGATTCCCGCTTTCGCGGGAATGACGAGAAGGCGAGCCCGGTGACCTCGACCCGCCGCCCGCCGCCGCGCCTCACGCCCCACGCCCCACGCCCCACGCCCCACGCCCCACCTTGAACTAACCCTGTCCGCGAGCTACGTTTAACGGCTATATGTTTGACGAGCTTTCCCAGAAACTCACCTCCACGCTCCAGAAGCTCACTGGGCGTGGCGCACTCACGGAAGACGCAGTCCGGGAAGGACTTCGCGAAATCCGCCGGATCCTGCTCGAAGCCGATGTCAGCTTCGACCTGACCCGTGAGTTCCTGGAGCACGTGCAGGAAAAGGCTGTCGGCGAGAAGGTCCTGCAGGACGTCCGGCCGGGACAGCAGCTGGTCAAGATCGTCTATGACGAGCTGGTCGCCCTGCTGGGGGAAAAGCAGGCGCCGCTCGCCTTTGCCACTGTTCCGCCCACGGTGTATCTCATCGTGGGGCTCCAGGGCTCGGGCAAGACGACTACCGCCGGCAAGCTGGCCAAGCGGCTCAAGGCAGAGCAGAAGGCCCCCTACCTCGTTGCCGCCGACGTCTATCGTCCGGCTGCGGCAGAGCAGCTGGCGACGCTCGCCAATCAGGTTGGTGTGGGTGTCTACGTCGAGCCGGGGCAAAGCGACGTCGTCAAGCTGGTAAAGCGGGGCATCGAGGAAGCGGGCAAGGCGCGGGCCCGCACGGTCATCGTGGACACCGCCGGCCGCTTGCAGATTGACGAGCAGATGATGGATGAGCTCCGGCGTCTCAAGGACGCCGTGAAGCCCACCGAAATCCTCCTCGTCGCCGACGGCATGACCGGCCAGGACGCGGTGCGGATTGCCAAGGGCTTCCACGACGCGCTCAGCATCACCGGCGTGGTGCTCACCAAGATGGACGGCGATGCCCGCGGCGGCGCGGCGCTCTCCATTTACGGTGTGACGAAGGCACCGATCAAGTTCGTCGGTGTCGGCGAAAAGATGGACGGGCTCGAGGTCTTCCATCCGGACCGGATGGCGGGCCGCATCCTCCAGCAGGGCGACGTGCTCTCGCTGGTGGAAAAGGCCCAGCAGAACCTGGATGAGAAGGAAGCCGAGCGGCTGGCAAAGAAGGCCGGCTCGAAGAAGGGCCTGGACCTCGAGGATTTCCTCAAGGCCATGCGGCAGATGCAGAAGCTCGGTCCGCTCAAGAACGTGCTGGGCATGCTGCCGGGAGTGAATCCGGCCATGCTGCAGGCCGCGAACGTGGACGAGAAGAAGATCAAGCACGTGGAAGCGATCGTGCTCGCCATGACGCCGCGCGAGCGCAAGGATCCCGACGTGCTGAACGGCTCGCGCCGGCTCCGGATTGCCAAGGGTGCCGGCCGGCCGGTGCAGGAAGTGAATCAGCTGGTGACGCAGTTCAAGCAGATGCAGAAGTTCATGAAGATCGCGGGGAAGCCCGGGGGGATGGGTGGCATGCCCTTCCGCCGTGGTGGATTCCCCGGTTAACCCGCACAGACCAAGGGCAGGAAAGATGGCAACTCGTATCCGTCTGCGCCGCGTGGGCCGCAGGAAGCTGCCGGTGTACCGTATCGTCGTCGCCGACAAGACGTCGCCGCGCGACGGCCGCTTCGTGGAAATCATCGGCACCTACGATCCGCGTGCGGAAGACGGCAAGCAGGTCACCGTGGACACCGAGAAGGCGCGCGCCTGGCTGGCCAAGGGCGCCACGCCGTCGGACACGGTGGGCTCCCTGCTCAAGCGCGCCGGCGTCTCCACCGAGGCGTAGCATGGCGGCCGATGCCCGCCACCTGGTGGTGGGCCGGCTGCGGAAGCCGCACGGTCTCAAGGGCGAGATCGCGGTCTTCCCGCTCACCGATACGCCGGACGTGGCCTTCGAGCCCGGGCGTTCGGTGTGGATCATGGACCTGGGTGGTGCGCTCGTGGCGGGACCGTTTCCGATAGAGCGGAGCCGCGGCTACCACCGCGAATGGCTGCTCAAGGTTGCCGGGGTAGAGGAGCGGGATGCCTGGACGCCGTGGCGAGGAATGTTCGTCGGCGTGCCGCAGGACCAGCTTCCGGCCCCTGAAGGCGACGAAGTCTACCTGCACGAGCTGGCCGGCTTCGCCGTCCGCAGCGAGGCGGGTGAACCGCTCGGCATCGTCTCCGATGTCTATGAGATGCCGGCGGGGGTAATGATCGAAGTGCAGGGACCGAAGCGTGAGTTCCTGTTGCCGTATCGGCGCGAGTTCGTGACGGCGGTGGATCGTGAGGCGAGGCGCCTCACCGTGGAGCCGCCGGCAGGGCTGCTCGACGAGTGACCCGGGCGGAGGGGAGATGACGCCGCTCCGCATCAACGTGGTGACGCTCTTTCCCGAGACGCTGGCGCCGTACCTTGCGGCCAGCATTCCGGGACGCGCCGCGCAGGCAGGACTGGTACAGTTCCGCTTGCTGCAGCTCCGGGACTTCACCCACGACCGGCATCACACCGTGGATGACTATCCCTACGGCGGTGGCGCCGGGATGGTGCTCAAGCCGGAGCCGTTCTTTGAAGCGGTGGAATCGCTGGGCCAGCGGGATGGGCCGGTCGTGCTGCTGTCGGCGCGCGGCGCGCGGTTCTCGCACGATGACGCGGTGCGCTACGCGGTTGGATCTGACCTGACGCTGCTCTGCGGCCACTACAAGGATGTGGACCAGCGAGTGGCAGCGGGCCTGGCCACCGAGGAGCGGTCGATCGGCGACTTCGTGCTCTCGGGTGGCGAACCGGCGGCGCTCTGCGTGATGGATGCGGTGGTGCGGCTCCTGCCGGGCGCCATGAGTGATCACGAATCGGCCAGCTCCGATTCGCACTATGATGGAGTGCTGAGCCCGCCGAGCTACACGAGGCCGCCCGAGTATCGGGGAATGGCGGTGCCGGAAGTGCTGCTGTCCGGAGACCATGCCAGGATCGAGGCGTGGCGGCAGGCAGAGGCGGAGCGGTTGACGCAGGAACGCCGGCCGGATCTGTGGGACGGGCGGGAATCGGAGATGTAGGGGCGGACGCGGTGGCGTCAGGCTGGATTTCGATGTCGGACCGGTCATGCAGGGGCGGCCCGCGGACCGCCCCTACCAGGCGGGGCGGACATAGGGGCTAACCCTGGCATCACCGCGGGCCGCCCCTACGTGGCCGCGAATGAATTTCGATGTGCGGATTGGATATTTTTCTGGGGGTCATGATGGAACGGTTGGCGGCGGTGGCGCGTGAAGGCCTGCGCACGGATATTCCGGCCTTTGAGCCGGGTGATACGGTTCGCGTGATGGTCCGTGTCACGGAAGGCGAGAAGGAGCGGTTGCAGGCGTTCGAGGGCGTCGTGATTGCCCGGCGCGGTGGCGGCGTCAGCGAGAACTTCACCGTCCGGAAGATCTCGGCGGGTGTCGGCGTCGAGCGCATCTTCCCACTGCACAGCCCGATGATTGCGTCGGTCGAGGTGGTGCGGCGCGGCCGGGTGCGCCGGGCCAAGTTGTATTATCTCCGCCGCCTGAGCGGCAAGGCAGCCCGCATCCGGGAGAAGCGCGAGCGCTGAGATGCCGATCGAGCCCACGATCACCCGCGAACTCGCGGCGTGGGACGACGCCTGTCTCCTCGTAGGTGTAGACGAAGTCGGCCGCGGTCCACTGGCAGGTCCGGTGGTAGCCGCGGCCGTCGCGTTTCCCCGAAACTTCCAGCCCATCGCCGGCGTCCGGGACAGCAAGACCCTTCCCGCCACACAGCGTGACGCCCTGGCCATCAGCATTCGCGCCTCGGCGCTCGCGCTGGGTGTGGGTGCCGCCTCGGTCCGCGAAATTGACGCACTGAATATCCGGGTGGCGACGGCGCTCGCCATGCGCCGGGCGCTCAAGCGGGCGCTGGCCCGGCTCGACGCCTGCCGCATCCTGGTGGACGGCCTGCCATTTCGCGAGTTGGGCTACGCCCACGAGGCCCTGGTGGACGGCGACGCCCACTGCTTCTCGATTGCGGCCGCGGGTATCGTGGCCAAGACCGTGCGCGACCGGGTGATGCATCGCCTGGCGGTGCGCCATCCGGGCTACGGCTGGCACACCAACGTCGGCTACGGCACCCCGGAACACCAGCAGGGCCTCCAGCGCCTGGGGCCCTGCGTTCATCATCGGCGCTCCTTTGCGCCAGTGGCTCAACTGGCCTTTCTGTGAGGATCTGATGCGCACCATCGGCTGTACCCTCCTTGCCTGCACGCTTCTCGCCCCAGCACTTGCCGCCCAGACCAACCTCGAACGGATGACCAACGATCGCTACACCCGGTCGCACGACTATGACCTGGTGCACCAGCGGATCGAGCTCGCCAACATCAGCTGGGATTCGCTGAGCTTTGACGGCAAGGTCACGTCCACGCTGGTCTCGCTGCGGCCGGGACTCGATTCGGTGATCCTCGATGCAGGCCACCTGCTCGACATCACCCGCGCCACCGCCGGCAACTCCTCGCTTCGTACCAGCCGTCACGGTGACACGGTGGTGGTCTACCTGGCCGCTCCCGCAGCATTCGGCGATACGGTGCAGTTTGCGATTGACTACGCCGCGCGCATCGACAATGGGCATGGCCTCACATTCAAGAAGGCTGAGGCAGGGCACGCACATTATCCGCAGCAGATCTGGAGCCAGGGCGAGGACGACAACAACCACGACTGGTTTCCCACGTACGACTTTCCCAACGACAAGATGACGTGGGAGATGGTGGCGACGGTGCCAGCCGAGTACACCGTGGTCTCCAACGGCAAGCTGGTTTCCGACACGAAGGGCGCCGGCGGCCACACCGTGCACTGGTCGCAGGAGGAACCCTCGGCCAGCTACCTGGTGTCGCTGGTGGTGGCGCCGCTCGCCAAGGTGAGCGACTCCTGGCGGGGGAAGCCGGTGGACTATTACGTGTACCGCGAGGACAGCGCGCTGGCCATGCCGCTGTTCAAGGTTACGCCCGACATGATCGAGGTGTACTCGCAGCTGACCGGTGTGCCGTATGCGTGGGACAAGTACGCCCAGACCACCGTCGCCGACTTCTTCGGCGGCATGGAAAACGTGAGTGCCACGACGCTGGTGGACTGGCTGCCCGATGCGCGTGCATATCAGGACCGTCCCTGGTACCAGTACATCCTGATCCCGCACGAACTCGCGCACCAGTGGTTCGGCGACTATGTCACCACCGAGAACTGGGCCAACATGTGGCTCAATGAGGGATTCGCCGAGTTCATGCCGGGGCAGTACTGGGGAGAGAAGCTGGGACGGCACGCGGAAGAGGACTACTACCTCGACGAGTACCGGCAGTTCATGGCCATCGACCAGCGCCGGCGGATGCCCGTCGCGGCGCTCGGCTCCAACAACATCTATCCGCGCGGCGCCCTCATCCTGGAGATGCTCAAGCACCGCCTCGGCGAGGAGCGGTTCTGGGCCGGGATCCACCGCTATCTCACCGACCACAAGTTCGACAACGCCACGACCGATGACCTCCGCCAGGCGATCCTCGATGCCACTGGCCAGAACCTCGATGACTTCTGGAATCAGTGGGTCTATCAGGCGGGCTATCCCGAATTCAGCGTATCGCAGGCATACGACGCGACGGCGCATCGCCTCACGCTGGCGGTGAAGCAGACGCAGGTCGACACCGCGACGGCGGACAGCACTGGCCTCCGCTATACCACGCCGCAGGTGTTCCGAGTGCCGGTCACCGTGCGGGTGGGGACGGCGCAGGGGGATCGCGTCGTCGCGGCCCGGATCGATGCGCGTGACGACACGATTGTCGTGGACAGCGTCATGAGCACGCCCACCATGGTGATCTTCGACGACGGCAACGCCATCCTCAAGAAGCTCACCTTCGAGCAACCCACGGCGCAGCTGGCCCGGCAGCTCGAGCAGGACCCCGATCTCTGGAACCGGCAGTGGGTCATCGACCAGCTTGCGGCCCGGCCCACCGACAAGGGGGCGGGCGCGGCACTCGCGAATGCCGCGTTGACGTCGGACTACTATCTCACCCGCGCGGAAGCCGCTGCGGCGCTCGATTCGTTCCCCGCGAGCGTCGCCCTCAAGCCGTTGCGCGCGGCGCTCAAGGACACCTCGTCCGCGGTGCGCGGCGCGGCGCTTGGTGCGCTCGCTGGAGTGAAGGGAGCAGGGAAGGATGTGGTCAAGCTCGCCACCGGCGCCTGGAAGACAGATCCCAGCTACCAGGTGCGCGCGGCGGCACTTGAGGCGCTGATTGTCGCCGATTCGGTGCATCGCGGCGAGCACATCAGGACGGGCCTGCGAACGCCGTCATATCGTGACGACATCCAGAACGCGGCCCTCTCTGCCATGGTGCGCTTCCCGGGAACGGTGCCGGCCGCGGAGATCGAGCCGCTGCTGGGCCAGCAGCAAGTGCCGGCCTACCTCCTCACCGCTCTTGCGCGCCAGGGCGACAGTTCGGCGATGGGCATCCTCGTGCGCCACGTGGATGACGATCGGGGCTGGGTGCGGGAATGGGTGCTCAACGCCTTCCAGAACGCGATGCCGCCCCAGGTCGCGGCGCGGGCGCTGCAGCCCATCGCGGCCAGCCTGAAGCATGAGGATGCGAAGAAAGCGGTGGAGGAACTGCTGAAGCCGGCGACAGGGCAGCAGCCGGGCCGCTGAATCACGAAAACCACAGAGGGTCGTCAGTCATCGGTCATCAGTCATCGGCTGCATTGCTTCGACGACTGACGACCGATGACGTTGTTCTGTATTTCGTGTTTTCGTGATTATGAATGTGCGTGAGCGGTGAGGAGGCGTTCCGCCACAGGGCGCAGAGACTCCGCTGCCAGCTCCGGATCATCCGTGCGCGGGACCGTCACCACCCGCGGCACGCCGCTCAGTCGCTTGAGCGCTTCGGCGTTGGTGCCGGTGGACGGATCCGCGGTCGCTGGTGGAGTCAGGACGGTATCGACCACCGGTACCGCGGCCAGCTCGAGTGCGCCCAGCGTCAGCAACGAATGGCTGAGGGTTCCCAGGCGGTCGCTGCCGACCAGGACAGCGCGGGCCTCCAGCGCCTGCGCCACGTCCACGAGACACCACTCCCACGTGAAGGGTGAGAGCAGGCCGCTCGCTCCCTCCAGCAGCAGGATGTCGCAACGTTCCGCGTGCCGTTCCGCCGCCATGAGCAGCTCGTCAAAATCGAGAGTGACGCCGATGCGTTCCGCTGCGAGCACCGGCGCCATGTCGTCGGGGAATCGGTAGAGTGCCTCCAGCGGTGCTTCCTGTCCGGTGGCGTGCGCCAGGATCACGCCGTCCTCGCGCTCTCGCGCATCGTCACTGCACCCGGTCTCGATCAGCTTGACCGCGCGCACCGACGTGCCGCTCGCGGCAAGGGCGCGCGCGAGCGCCCCGGTCACCCACGTCTTCCCGACGCCCGAATCGGTGCCGGCTACGACCACGATGTTGCTGCGACGCGTCTCGCTCATGGTGCGACGCCGGCCAGCTCGCGGCAGCTCGCGTCCACCGCGGTGGCGAGCATGCCCAGTTCGGGCTGGGTAATCGTGAGTGGCGGAACCAGCATGACGACGTCGTCCACGGCGAGGATGAAGACCCCGTGCGCACGGGCCCGGTGGCATACGTCGCGTGCGCGCTGGTGGGCCGACTGCGTGTCGCCCTCGGACTCGAGCTCGATGCCCGCCACCAGCCCATACTGCCGGACCTCGGCGACACCGGGCAGTTCCCTGAGCGGCTCGAGCACCGATTCGAGGTGCGCCACGCGGCCCGGCAACCGGTCGAGCAGCCCGGTGCGGTCAAAGACATCGAGCGTCGCCAGCGCGGCACTCGCAGCGAGCTGGTTGCCGCTGAAGGTGTAGCCGTGGGCAAAGAGCCGTCCCTCATCCCCGCGATCGACAAAGCGATCATGGATGCGCTCGGTGGCGAGCGTGACGCCCATGGGGAGGTACCCTCCCGTCAACCCGTTCGACAGGCACAGCAGGTCCGGTGCGATCCGTTCCTTGTCCGATGCGAACATGGCACCCGAGCGGCCAAAGCCGGTAGCCGTCTCATCCGCAATGAGCAACGTACCAGCCCGACTGGCTGCCTCCCGTACCTCGGTCACGAAGCCGGCCGGCTGGACCTGCGCGCCGGCTGCGATCTGCACCCCGGGTTCGAGGACCACAGCGGCCAGCCGGTGCCCTTCGCGCTCAAGCAGCTCCAGAAACTGCGCCGGCGAGCCTGCCTGGATCAGCGTGGCGCCGGCATGGGGCATCATGGTATGCGACGCGCCCATGAGTCCCAGGAAGTCGGTCCGTGCGTGATCGCCCGCGTGGTCGCTCTGGCGCCAGAACTCGCCTGCCATCTGGAGCGCGGCCCGCACTGCGGTCGAGCCATCATCGGTGAAGAAGACCCGAGCGAGTCCGTTCGGCGCGCGTTCTGCCAGCCGGTGAGCCAGCGTGACCGCGGGGACGTTGGCGTGGCCGTGAAAGGTGGAGTGGGCAATGCGGATGAGTTGTTCCCGGATCGCCTCGTCGATTTCCGGGCGCGAATGCCCCAGCAGGTTGCACCAGCGCGAGCTGACCCCGTCGAGATAGCGGCGGCCGTTGATGTCCACCAGATAATGGCCGTCGCCGGAGACGATGAGCAGGGGATCAGACTCGCGATAAGTGCCCTGCTGGGTGAAGGGATGCCAGCAGTGCGCGTCGTCCCATTCGACCAGCGCCTCCCTCGGCGGTTCGGCGGCCGGACGGCTCGGCGGCAGGAACTCCTCGGCGCGCGGCTGTTCCTCGAGCTGGTTCGAGAGCTGATGCTCCGTCCCCTCCCGCGGCCCCTCGCGCTCTTCCCGGCCTATATCCTCTTCGTGCCCAGCCTGTCCAGCTCTTCGTCTGTCCATCTGCCCGCCTGTCCGCCTGTCCGCCTGTCCGTCGTCTGTCCATCTGTCCATCTGTCCGTCTGTCCATCTGTCCATCTGTCCATCTGTCCATCTGTCCATCTGTCCATCTGAGACTATACCCGACCCCGGCGCCCCGACAAGCGCGCTCTTGCGTCTCCCTCCCGCGCCATGCGACCTTGAGCGCGGTCCGGGGGCGTAGCTCAGCTGGTAGAGCATGCGGCTTTTAACCGCCAGGTCGTGGGTTCGAGTCCCACCGCCCCCATGCAGGCGGGAAGTCGGGAAGGCGGGAGGACGGGAAGTATGCATTCCTCCAGACCTTTCCCTCTTCCCGCCTTCCCGTCTTCCCGCCTTCCCGACTAGTAAAATCCCCAGTATCGCTCCCACAACATTATTCCCATCATCGAGTTACGGCGACCAGTTTCTGGCCCGGAGGACTCGATGCAGGAACCGGATCAGCTCATCGTGGAGCATGAGGCCCATCGGTGGTGGTTTACCCTGGAGCCCGAGCCGGTCGACCGTCCCTCGTCGACTGTCGACCGTCGACCGTCGACCGGTGTGTGGATTTTCCATGGCCCCGATGACCAGCTGATTTACGCGCGGCCGGCGGTCGAGCGGGAACCGACGGCCATCACGGTGCGGCGGCTCAAGGATTGGCTCTCGCACTGGATTTATGAGGAGGCGACTCGCCAGGTCGAGCTGGACGGGATCCGCTGGTGCATCCGGCGTGAGCCGGGCATCACCCTGATGGGCCGGTCCCGTGCTGACCGCGCGCCGCTGCCGTCGCCGGCCGGCTTGCATTGCACGAGCGACCTCGGCGAGACCTGTTTCGTGAACGGGATCTACGGTGGAATCCGCTTCGTCACGATGCCACGGCGTGAGCTCATGCGACGACTGGTCGAGAACCGCCGCTGACCCTCGCCCGAGGAGCAGACGGCAGTAGATTACGTGCCATGCATACACCACAACCTGCCCGTCCTGCTCGCCTTGCCCCTCCCGCTCGTCCCGTCCTGTGACAGTCATCTGGCTTGACGGTCAGTGGCACGATGAGCACACCGCCACGATCTCCGTCTTCGATCATGGCCTGCTCTACGGCGATGGCGTCTTCGAAGGGATGCGTGCCTATGGCGGACGCGTCTTTCGCATGGACCAGCACCTCGACCGGCTCTACGATTCGGCCCGCGCAGTCTGGATGGACATTCCCATGTCCAAGGCGGAGCTGGGCGCGATCACGCTCGAGGCGGTGAAGCGGGCGGCACTCGATGACGCCTACCTGCGCCACATTGTCACCCGCGGCCGGGGCGACCTGGGGCTGGACCCCCGGAAGTGCAAGCAGCCCACCATGCTGCTCATCGTGGACCGGATCCGGCTCTGGCCCGAGGAAACCTACGCCAAGGGACTGAAGGTCATCACGGCGGGGACGCCGATGCCCCATCGCGAGGCGCTGTCGCCAAGGGTGAAGTCACTCAATTACCTGAGTCACATCCTGGCGAAGGTGGAAGCGATCCAGGCCGGTGCCGACGAAGCGATCATGCTGGATCCCGCCGGCTATGTCACCGAGGGATCGGGGCAGAACCTGTTCCTGGTGAAGCGCGGGGTGATGCGCACGCCACCGGCGTGGGCCGGCATCCTTCGTGGCGTCACACGGGACGCCGTGATGGAGCTTGCGACTGAGGCCGGGCTCACGGTGCAGGAGGAGCCGCTCAACCGCTATGATATCTATACGGCGGACGAAGGGTTCTTCACCGGCACGGCATCAGAGATCGCGCCGATCCGGGAGCTCGATGGGCGCCAGATTGGTGAAGGTCGCATGGGACCGGTGACCGCCGATCTGCGCAAGCGATTCCGGCAGCTCGTGCGCGGCTGAGCGGTGCTTCCCACGCTCGCGGTCCTCGCCGACGCGCCCGAATCGGGCGTGGTGCTGCCGCGCGTTGCCGCCGAGATCGGCACCGCTCACGCCACACGGCTCTACCGTGTGCTGCTCGCGCGGGCGCTGGCTGCGGCGCGTGGCGCCGGCTTTCACTCGACCGTCTGGTTCCGGCCACCGGAAGCGGCACCGATGCTTCGGCGCTGGCTCGGTGAGGATGCCGACCTCCGGCCGCAGGCGTCGGGCACACTCGGCGCCCGTGCTGCCGCGGCGGTGGCGGGCACCAACCTGCCCGCGGGATGGCTGGTGCTCCTCCGGCCCGTCGCTGGCCTCGATGCGGCGCTGCTGCGTCACGCCGCGCTGCTGCTCGCCGATGCGCCAGTGGTGCTCGGTGCCGCCTCCGATGGCGGTGTGTATCTTGTGGGGGCACGCACTGCGCCGCCGCCCATGCTTCGCCAACTCGATGACGCCGGGCCCGGGGCACTAGCCTCGCTCCGCGCGGCGCTGGACGACGCCAGCATCGGGGTCGCCGAACTGCCGGTCCGCCCGACCATCACGACGGCGGCCGATGCGCGCGCGGCTCGGCTTTTGGCCTGACGGACGGGGCAGGGTTGATTGTCGCGAGTCACCGGTCGCAGGACTTGTGACCTGCGACCTGCGACTTGTAACAGAGAGGAAACCGATTCACGCATGCCCTGGAGAGTCATCCAACTCGGCAGCGAGCGATGGCACGTATCGGTTGCCGCCGAGCGGCGGGCCAACTCCCCACTCTGGGGGCTCGTATTTTCCTTCCGCGCGGCGGCGCCTGATGGCAGTCGCTCGGCGGTATGGGCAGCGCACTCTTTCGAGTCGGCATCCCAGGCAGCGCTGTTCTCGCGCGCCGACTCCATTCCGGACGATGAACTCTTGGCGCTGCTCGCGGAGCAGCTCGCCGCACACCAGGCACCGTGAGATGACGCAGCATTTTTCCCTTCAGCAGCTTCGCCAGGTTGCCGACACCCTGGCCCAGTTACGCGGCAGTGTCCTGCAGGATGCCGTCATGCGGTCCGACCTTCGCCAGCTCAAGATCGAGCTGGCCGATGGCGTGGTGGCGCTCATTGCCATCGCCGCTGACGAGGCCGGCCAGCCCCGCCTGGAGGTAGACGTCATCCAGGCCACCCGCCCCCAGGGCCCCCAGCTCGAAGTCCACTTCGACTCGGCCTGAAGCTTGCTCAATCCGGACGACATGGACGCCAACGCCCCATTCCAGGAGCGGCTCCGGTTTGCGGAGTTCGTGCTTGACCGGCTGCCTAACGGCCGGTGCCGGGCCCGTGTGGTGCTGACCTGGAAAGAGACCGAACGCTACGAAGGGCAGTGTGAGGGGCTCGCCTCCCAGAATGGTGAGCTGCGCTGCGCGGCTGACGCAACGGTGCAGGCCCTCGAGGCTGCCGTCAACAAGGCCGTCACCTTCGAACTGCTGGGCGTCAAGGCGGTTCGGGCGTTTGACGCCACCGTGGTGATCGTCTCCCTGACGGTCAACGCTGACGGACGCGCGCAGCGCGTCGTTGGCTCGTACCTGACGGATGACGACTTTGCCCGCGGCTCGGCGCTTGCCGTTCTCCACGCCACGAACCGGATCCTGGGCAACCGTTTCTTCATGCGCTGACGCGCAACCGATTCGGGACTTGATGCATCGTTCAGGCAGCCTTGCATGCGCTCGGCCTGCCGACATTTGCACCGTGATTTGCGAAAAGTTGCGGCTCTTCAGGTCCGAAGAAGCACCGAAACCAACTGAGCGTCCGCCCTGCCTGGGTGGATCGTGAGGAGCCGGCGATGAACCGAGTCCCCTTCGTTGTGCTATTGCTCGTGGCGGCCTGTGCGCCGGCCGCCGGGCCCATGGGCGAGACCGGCCCCGCGCCCGCGGTGCGTGGGGAATCCACTCCTGCGCAGGCCGAGTCCCCGGACAGCGCAGCGCGGCCAGTGCTCGTCAGCGATGCCCATCCGGTCAGCGCGGAGGTTGACGCGGACGTCGAGACCGCCGCCGATTCGGCGGCAGACGCCGAAGCCCTGGAACAACTTGCGATCGCACATCCGGCCGGCGGTGATGACGATGGGTCTGGTGGCACTGCATCGGTCACATGGGACATCGACGTCACCTCGTTCAACAATCACGACCGGGTCCAGTACTATCTCGACTTTTTCACCGGTCCGGGCCGCTCGCGCATGGAGATCTGGCTGGAGCGGCTGCCGAAATACGAGGGCATGATCCGCAGCGAGCTCGCGGCGAAGGAACTTCCCGAAGACCTGGTGTACCTCGCGCTGATCGAAAGCGGATTTTCCAACCGGGCTGTGAGCCGGGCGCGTGCAGTCGGCATGTGGCAGTTCATGGCCCCCACCGGCCGGGGCTACGGCCTGCGAATCGACTCATGGGTGGATGACCGGCGTGATCCCGTGAAGGCCACGGCGGCGGCGGCGCGATACCTCAAGGACCTGCGCGACCGCTTTGGCTCGCCGTACCTCGCTGCCGCGGCCTACAATGCCGGTGCCGGCCGGGTGGGACGGGGCCTCGCTCGCCTGGATGACGGCGAGGAGGATGATTCGCTCTATTCCGATGCCACGTTCTTCAAGCTCTACAACACCAGCCTGCTTCGCCGTGAAACCAAGGACTACGTCCCCAAGCTGATTGCGGCCGCGCTCATCGCGAAGGAGCCGTCGAAATACGGCTTTGCGCTCGACAGCACCGCCGAACCGTTCCGCGCCGATTCCGTCACGGTTCCTGACATGACCGGCCTCGACGTGATTGCGCAGCTCGCCGATACCACCATGGCCGCCATCCGCGACCTGAACCCGCAATACCTGCGGCTCGCCACGCCGCCAAAGACCAAGTCGATTGTCCTGGTGCCGCTGGACCGGGGCGACGCGACGCAGTCGGCATTCGACTCACTTCCCGACAGCGAGCACGTCTCTTTCCGCAAGCACGAGGTGGGCAAGTCCGAATCGGTGTCGTCCATCGCGCGGCACTATGGCATCACAACCGACCAGCTGTATGAAGCCAATCCGGGACGGAAGGGCCATGTCCGCGCGGGCCAGACGTTGTTGATTCCGTCGGACGACGCGATGTCTGTGGTGGTGGCGCACAACGTGGCGGAGCCGGCGGCATCGGAAGTCCGGATTCACAAGGTGCGCTCGGGTGAGACGCTGTCCGGGATCGCGGTTCATTACCGTGTGAGCGTCTCGCAGCTCAAGCGCTGGAACCGGCT
>DASSHL010000134.1:0-3512 GCA_035692845.1 Gemmatimonadales bacterium | reverse complement strand
GTCGACCGTCGACAGTCGACCGTTGACTGTTACCTCGACGTCAACTCTCCCAGCCGCTTCTTCACCGTCGTCACCACCGGCTGCAGGTCGGGGTCGGCGTCCTTCCATAGTTCCGTGAACGCGCCGTAGTGCTTGACTGCGCTTGCGGTGTCGCCCTTGCTGTCATAGAGCTCGCCCAGGCGCTTCTGGATGCCGGCCAGCGCGGCCCAGTCGATGTCATCTCGGTTGGCGGGCGTCTCGGCGAGGTAGGCGTTGAAATAGCGCATCGCCGAGTCCGGCTCACCCATTCGGTCGTATACCCGGCCAAGGTTGTAGTCGCCGCAGGCGGCGCAGAAGATTGGATCTCCGTCGGCCCCCACCTGGGCCGCCCGGAACGAACGCAGGGCCTCTGGATACTTGCCCTCGGCCAGCTCGATCTCGCCATTCATCCCGTTGAGTGCTGGCTGTACCGCGGGCTGTTCGAAGTCCGTTGGCACGTCCCGGCGATACGCTGCCATCAGCGCGCGGGCCCGGTCGGGACGCCCTGCAAGCGCATACAGCGGAATGATCCAGTTGTACGGCCGTCCGGCAGGGACAGCCTGTTTCCACGCATCGCTTGCCACAGTGCGATCCAGAATCCGTACACCAGCGTCGGGCCGGTTGCGGTAACGAATATCATTCTCCGCCTCGAGACTCACCGCCACACCGCCTGTCCTCGACGCCAGCTTGGTCTGAAAGGCGCTGTCTGCGGCGCTCGCGTCGCGCAGGCGGCCGGTAGTCTGGTGCAGTCCGCTAAGCCAGTAGTGCGCCCGGTCTCGCAGCTCGTCGTTGCCTGAATGCTCCGCGGCGTAGGCCACCGCGAGCGCCGAGTCTCGCTGTCCCGAGCCGAGGAAGGCGAAGTACTTGGCCGAGTACACATTTATGGAAGTCGCGCCGGAGTCGATCCGCTCGATCAGCTGCAGCGCGGAATCTGGCTCACCTGCTGATCCGAATAGCAGGGCAAGCGCTGCCCCGGTGCCCTGGCTGGGCGCCAGCGTGTATGCCCGTCTCGCGTAGCGCAGAGCGCTGTCGAACTGGCGGCGACGCTCGAAGAGCGACGCCAGGTTGGCCAGCACGGTCAACTCGCTGGAGTCAGCAGTGTAGGCGCGCTGGTACGCCGCGATTGCCCGGGCTCGGTCGCCGAGCGCATTCAGGTAGTATGTGCCGAGGACCAGATACTTCTCGCGGTCCGGCAGCCGGTCGGCATACCTGACGGCCTCGGCTAGGGCAGAGTCCTGGGCAGCCCTCGGGAAGTGCCCGTGACTGAGCGCAACTGCGAGCTTTCGCCACGCCAATGCGAAGGTGCTGTCGAGCGCCACCGCCTCGCGTGCCGCACGCACCGCCCCGGGATAATCCGACAGCACTTCGTCGTCCCGGGCCGCCTCAGTGTATTTCCTGAGTGCAGCAAGAGACGACGTGGTGACTCGCGCCAGCGGCGCGCTTCGCTGCACCTGCTTCAGTGACTCTCCCATCTGGCCCCGCAACTTGCGGGTGAGCTTGTCCACCGTTGGGAGGAGATCAGTTGGACCGCCGGCGCTTCCCTGCACGGTCGCGAGGGTAGCGCCATCAGCGGCACTGCTGAGGTCGAGGCTCACCACGTAGCCGTCACCAGCGCGCGCGAGCCGGCCGCTCAGCACGGCGGCGGCGCCGGCCCGGGTGGCGACCTCGCGCGCAGTCGTCAGGTCGAGGCGGCTGTCACGCGGCCGGGTCATCTGCTGGAGGATCCCGGCGACATCGGCCGACTGCATCGGCCGAACCGCCTTGGACTGCCCCAGCGCCGCGCGCACGGCCTCGGCGAGAATCGGCCCCAGGGCCGAGTCGGTGGCCGGGGTGGTGAAGTCGGCCACCACGATCTTGTCATCCTGGTTTAGGCGGCCAGCCGCGAGCAACGAGCCCCAGGGCCCGATTCCCATGGCACGGAGCGTCATGAACCCTGCAACCGTGAGCACGAACACGCCCAGGGCGATGTACCCGCCTCGCGTCGCCCGCCGCCAGGTGAGATGCGGGCTGGCCTTGAGCGCCATCGTGGCCATGGTGCCTTGCGGGCCCCGGGCGATGCTGGTGCCGCCCGGCGTCAGTGTCGGGGTAGCGGTGGCGGTCTGCCGGGCCACTCGCTGGACGTAGGCGGTGGCCAACAGGGCCGGGAGCCCCAGTGCCATCGTCAGAATGGCGCCAGGAAATACCCAGTCGGGCAGCCCGATACCGACCACGGCGGCCTTGGCCAGAATCGCGACCGCGACCAGCGCCGCCGCATACCAGAGTAGCGCCTTCTTGAACATGCCGGGCGCCGAAAATGCCACGGCGGTGCCGCTCGTGGTGGTGCTCGCGTCCAGCACGGGATACAAGTCCGTGGCCGACTGGGGCCGCTCGTCCGGATTCTTGGCCATCAGCCGTCCGACCATCTCGGCCAGCGCGGGCGAACAGTCGGGCCGGAGTGTGGTGACAGCTGGAGGGGCTTCGGTGAGGTGCGCCGCCAGCATCCGCTGCGGCGTGCGGTCGCCGAACGGCTGCCGTCCGGTGAGCAGCTCGAACGCCATGCAGCCCAGGGCATAGAGATCGGCGCGATGATCCACGTTCGGATCGCCGGCCACCTGCTCCGGCGCCATGTACGCGGGCGTGCCCAGCGAGGTGCCGAGCTGGGTGAGGGTGGCACCCGAGGCGCCTTCGGTGCGGGATGCGCTGATGGCCTTGGCGATGCCGAAGTCAGTCACCACGGCCGCGTCGCCCGAGAGCAGCACGTTGTCGGGCTTGATATCGCGATGCACCACTCCGCGCGCATGGGCATACGCCAGGGCGCGCGTGACATCCCGGAGGATGGGCACGACCTCGTTCATCGGGAGCGCGCCGCGCCCAAGGCGGGCGCGGAGTGATTCCCCCTCGACAAACGGCATGGTGAAGTAGGGCAGTCCGCCGACGTCACCGGCGGAGTGAAGCGGAACGATATTGGCCTGCTGCAGCGACGCGGCCAGGCGGATTTCGCGCTCGAAGCGCTCCACGTTGAGGCCTTGCGCCAGCTCAGGGCTCAGCACCTTGACCACGACCTGGCGGCCAAGGCGCACTTCGTCGGCGACAAATACGCGTGACATGCCGCCGCCACCCAGCTCTCGGCCTAATACATAAGCCGCGCCGAGGTGCTGTTGCAGCTCCGTGCGGAGGTCCACAAGCGATCCTTGCACTGTGATGGGAATCCGCCGAAGGATAGGTCCAGGCCGCAGAATTCGCCAGCAGGCTCGGACGCTCTTGACGCGCTTGCGGCCGCATCGCAGCTTGGCTCCTTCCCCATTTCCGTCGAGGTAGTCATGACGCCACTCGGTTCGCTCTGGCTCCCGATCCTGCTGTCCGCGGTCGCTGTGTTCATCGTGAGCGCCGTGATCCACATGGCGCTGCAGTTCTGGCACCGGAACGACTTCCGCACCGTGCCGAACGAAGACGCCGTGATGGCGGCGCTGCGCCCGTTCGACATCCCGCCCGGCGACTACATCGTGCCCCAGTGC
>DASSHL010000133.1:0-9135 GCA_035692845.1 Gemmatimonadales bacterium | reverse complement strand
CATTGGCAAGCGGGCCATAGACGACATAGGAGTGGCCCGTCACCCAGCCGATGTCCGCGGTGCACCAGAAGACGTCGTCGTCCTTCAGGTCAAAGACGTACTTCGTGGTTGCCGCAGCCTGGGTCAGATAGCCGCCCGTGGTGTGGACGATGCCCTTCGGTTTGCCGGTGGTGCCGGAGGTATAGAGGATGAACAACAGGTCTTCGGCGTCCATCGCCTCCGGCGCGGCGACACCGCTCTCGTTCTCGAGCAGCCGGTGCCACCAGTGGTCGCGGCCGTCCTGCATCTCGGCCCACGCCTCGTCGCCCTCGCCGCCCACGCGGCGGCGCACGACCACGACGTTCCTGATGCTGGGGCAGCCCGCGAGTGCCTCGTCGGCGAAGCGCTTGAGCGGAATCACCTGGCCGCGACGGTAGCCGCCATCGGCCGTGATGAGAGCGACGGCCTGTGCGTCATTGATGCGATCGCGGAGTGATTCGGCGCTGAAGCCGCCGAAGACGACCGAGTGCACTGCGCCGATACGGGCACAGGCGAGCATCGCGATGACCGCTTCGGGAATAAGCGGCAGGTAGATGGCGACGCGATCGCCACGGCTGACGCCGAGGCGGCGGAGCGCATTGCTGCAGCGGCCGACCTCGCGTGCGAGGTCCCAGTAGGTGAGCACCCGGCGATCGCCCGGCTCGCCCTCCCAGATGATGGCGGCCTTGTTCCGCCGAGGGCCGTCGAGATGGCGGTCGAGGCAATTGGCAGCGGCGTTGAGCCGCCCGCCGACGAACCAGCGTGCATGGGGCAGCTGCCAGTCCAGCACCTGCTGCCACGGCGTGATCCAGTCGAGCGCGCGCGCCTCGGCAGCCCAGAAAGCCTCGGCGTCTTCCCCGCGCGTGTAGATGCCGGGTTGGGCGTTGGCGCTGGCCGCAAACCCTGCGGGAGGCGGAAAGCGCCGGTCTTCGGAGAGAAGGGTATCGAGTTGGTGGCTCATGATCGTGGTCGGAGAGAGGATGAAGGGAAGGTAGTGCGAATCTCCAATTCCTGCCGCACGCTGCGACGGGGGCACCTGCAATTTCCCGCATGGTCGCCGGGCAATGGCTTGCCCGGTAACATGTTACCGCGCTGGCACCGCTCTCGCCATCTGGGCCGGTGCACCCGCACTGGCGGGCGCACACAATCTGATCTGCCCGATAAGAGCACACCCGGAGTAATCCGGGGCCGCAAAACCAGAGGTCCTGCCGGCGCATGCAGTCCGCCGCAGGATAGCTCGGTGCCGAACGCAGACCGGCCGCGCACGAAGTATTGGCGCGACGCTTTCATCGGGCCTGGGAGGTAGCGTGAAGGCCATCCAGATGGAAGCGCGTGCGCTCATGGCCCCGGTCAACCTGGGGCTTGATACCCGCGTCGAATTCCGCCGAGCCGCCGTCCAGGCGCTCGAGTTGATGCCCGAAGGTGACGGGCCCCTGGTCATTGAACTCGCGGGGACCCGCACGGTGGACTCCGCCGGACTGGGTGTCCTGATGCTGATCCAGCGCCATGCCAGCGAGCGCCGCATCCCGGTGGTTCTCCGGAATGCCAACGACGAACTGCGGTTCCTGCTGACGCTGACCAAGCTCGTCGATCTCTTTCAGTTGGAGCCCATGAGCTAGGACGCGAGACTCGAGACGCGAGACTCGCGTCCCGAGTCCCGAGTCCCGAGTCCAACCTAGCCAATGACCATACTCTCCATTAGTGTTGCACGATGGCTGGCGCCGCTGCGGTCGGGCGGGCGCCAGGAGCATCGGATACAGGCCCGGTCCCGGCTTACACATATGGCAGAGCGCCCCGCACGGCGGCACGTCCTGATCGTCGAGGACGAGCCCGCCCTTCGCGATCACTACAAGCGATTCTTTTCCTCACGGTACGACCTGACGTTCGCCTCCTCCGGCGCCGAAGCCCTCCAACGCCTGGCGGAAGCAACACCGGATGTCGCCGTGCTGGACATGCGTCTCCCCGACACTGACGGGGTGGCGCTGCTCCGGGAAATCCACGAAACCCAGCCCGAACTGCCCGTCATCATCGCGACCGCATTCCTCAGCATCGAGCCCCAGCTGCAGCTCCTCGACGTGCCCTACACCGATTACATCGTGAAGCCTTTTCGCCTGGACGAGCTCGGCGCCCGCATCGATGCGGCCATCTGACGGCTCACTCCTTACAGCCCTGGACATTGAACGCGCATTCGGCGCCCGCCGCGCTTTGGCGGGCGTTTCGCTTGTGGTGCAGCCCGGCGAAGCGATCCTGCTGGCCGGCCCCAACGGCGCGGGCAAGACAACGCTGCTGCGCTGCCTCGCGGGGCTGGCTCGGCCCACGCGGGGCACGGTGCACGTGCTTGGCCGCGCGCTGCGCGTGGGAGACGCCGCCTCACGGCGGCGCATCGGTATGGTCGCGCACCAGACCTGGCTGCACGACGACCTGACCTTGCTGGAGAATTTTTCCTTCGCGGCCCGCCTCTACGACCTGCCCGAGCCAAGGCGCGTGGCGCTGGCGGCCCTGGAGGGAGCCGGGCTGCTGGCTCGCGCCGGCGACCTGCCGCCCGCGCTGAGCCGAGGCATGCAGCAGCGAGCTGCGATCGCACGGGCGCTGCTGCACCAGCCCGACATCCTGCTGCTGGACGAGCCATTCTCGGGGCTCGATGCGGCCGCCTGTGCCGGTCTTCGCGCAACAATTGGCGGCATCATCGCGCGAGGCGCCGGGGCGATCGTGGTCTCGCACCAGCCCCAGGAGGTGTGGGAGGTGGCCACGCGCGTGGTGGCGCTCCGCGCGGGACGGGTGGTGCTCGACACGCCCAAGGTTGGCAGTGCCGCAGCCGGCATCGACGAACTCTCGGAGCTGACGGTTGGCTAACCCGCTGCGTGCCGCGCTCATCCTCGCGGCGCGCGATATCCGGGCCGAACTGCGGAGCCGCACCGCGCTCACGTCGGCGCTGGTCTTTGCCGCCCTGGTGCTCGTGGTGTTCAACTTTGCGCGGGATCCCACCCGGCTCGGCGTGGCCGATCTCGCGCCCAGCGCCCTGTGGATCACCTTTGCGTTCGGGGCCATGACCACGCTCAACCGCGCGTTCGGCATCGAGAAGGAGCATGGCGCGCTCGACCTGCTGCGCCTGGCGCCGATGCCGCGGGAAGCGATCTACGGCGGCAAGCTGCTCGCCAACCTCGCGTTCGTGTTCGTCGTGGAGGCGGTGGCACTGCCGCTCTTCGTGCTCTTCTTCAATCGGCCCATCTGGCACATTCTCGGGCCCTTGCTGCTGGTGACGGCGCTCGCAACGATCGGCTTCGTGGCGGTGGGGACGCTGTTGAGCGCCATGGCAGTGCGGACCCGCTTCGCCGAGCTGATGCTGCCACTGCTGCTGCTCCCGTTCATGCTGCCACCAGTGATCGGTGCAGTGCAGGTCACCGCCCGGCTGTTCGCCGACCGTCCGTTGAGCGAGGTGACGGGGTGGCTTAGGTTACTCGCGGTCTATGACGTGGTGTTCGTGACGATTTCCGTGCTCATCTTCCCAGCCGTGGCAGACGAATGATCGCCGACCGAGCTCGAGGACGTTCCATTACCCGCCGCGGGCTGCTGATCGCGGGGCTCGGGCTCATGCTGCTCGCTGGCGTCTATGTGCTGGCCCTGCGCTTCACCCCGATGGAAGTGAGCCAGGGACTGGCACAGAAGATCTTCTATCTCCACGTGCCGGCGGCATGGACGTCGCTCCTGGTGTTCTCGGTCGTTGGCATTACCAGCGCGGTCTACCTTTGGCTGCGCGATGAGCGGCTCGATCTCTTCGCCGCATCCTCCGCCGAAGTGGGCGTCGTGTTCAGCATCATCATGCTGACTACCGGCCCGCTCTGGGCCAAGCCGATCTGGGGCACCTGGTGGCAGTGGGATGCCCGCCTCACGCTGACGCTGTTCCTGTTTTTCCTGTTCGTGGGCTACCTCTCGCTGCGGGCCGCCGTGCCGGACCCGGGCGAACGTGCCCGTTACAGTGCCGTCGTAGCCATCCTCGGCTTCCTGCTGGTGCCCTTCGTGCACTTGAGCGTCTATCTCTTCCGCACCATTCACCCGATGCCCGTGGTGCTCAAGCCTAGCGCACCCTCGCTGCCCGATTCGATGCTTCGCACCCTGCTCATCGCCTTCGCCGTGGACCTGGTGCTGTACATCGGTTTCGTCACGGCGCGCTACGGGCTGGGCCTTCTGGCCCATGCCCGCGCCGCGGAACTGGAGGACCGCCCCGATGCATGAGACACCCCAGAATGCGGGCTACATGATCGCGGCCTATGTCGTGACGGCAGTGGTGCTGGTGGGGTACTGGGTGAGGTTGGCGATGAAGCTGAGAGCTAAGAGCTAAGAGCTAAGGGCTGAGAGCTTAAGAGCCGTATGCTCGTGCAGCCCTCAGCCCTCAGCCCTCAGCCTTCAGCCCTCAGCCCTCAGCCTGTTTCCCTCTCCCGATCAACCCGAACTCCCACACCAGCGCGGCCAGTATGCCGCCGATGATCGGGCCGATCCAGTACGCCAGCTGGGCCGTCCACTGCCCGGACGCGAAAGCCGGGCCCAGCGCGCGGGCCGGGTTCACCGAGCCACCCGTCAGAGGTCCGATCGCGAGGATGATAAACAGCAGCGAGAGCCCGACGCCGAACCCGCCCACCTTGGGCGATGTGGGCGCGACTACGGTGCCGTACACCGCACTCACCAGGAAGAAGGTGCCGAGCCCTTCGAGGAAGGCGCCCTGCAGGAACGAGACGTTGATGTTGAGGCTCGGCACGCCGTAGCCCACCACCTTGGCAACGCCGTGAGGATACGATGCCTTGAGCGCCAGCGCCGCCAGCGCAGCGGCCGCGACCTGTGCCAGGAGGTGTACCAGCGCGACGGGCACCGTGATTCGCCGCCCCGCGAGCAGTCCGATGGTCACCGCCGGATTCAGGTGGCCGCCGGAGATGTACATGGTGGCAGTCACGCCGATGGAGAGTGCCAGCGCGTGTGCCAGCGCTACGCCGAGCAGGCCGAAGCCGGCACCGGGATAGGCGTTCGCGATGACGGCCGCACAGCCGAAGTAGACCAGCGTGAAGGTACCGAGAAGCTCGGCGGCGAAGCGACGAGTGTAACCGGGCATGCAGGAGCCTCGTGAATGAGTGGAGACGGGGCGAATCTACGGGTGCGCCGCCGGTGGTACAAGCGCCTCAGCGCCCGTCGACCCGGCGGAAGAGCAGGGCGGCGTTGATTCCGCCAAAGCCGAACGAGTTGCTCAACATGTATTCGGGGTCTGCCGTCCGGCCCTCGCCGCGGACGTGGTCAAGGTCGCACGCAGGATCTGCCACGTCGAGGTTGATGGTGGGCGGAAGCCAGCGGTCCCGGCTCGACAGCGCACAGATGGCGGCCTCGATGGCGCCGCTCGCGCCCAGCGCGTGGCCGTAATAGCCCTTGGTGCCACTCACCGGCAGCCGCCGCACGTGCTCCCCGAACACCTGCCGCACCGAGGATGACTCGGTCGGGTCATTGAGCGGCGTGGAGGACCCGTGCGCGTTGATGTAGCCCACATCGCCCGGGGCGACGGTGCCGAGCGCCAGCCGCATGGCCCGTGCCGCCTGGCGCCCGTCGGGTCGCGGCGCCGTCATGTGGTGTGCATCATTGGTGAGGCCATAGCCGCAAAGCTCCACGTAGATCGGCGCGCCCCGCGCCAGCGCCCGGCTGCGCTCCTCGAGGACCAGCACGGCGGCGCCCTCGGCCATCACGAAACCATCCCGCGCGACATCAAACGGCCGGCTCGCGTGCGCCGGATCATCGTTGCGGGTGGACATGGCACGGATGATGGCAAAGGCGCCAAAGCAGAGCGGCGCCAGCGGCGCCTCTGCGCCGCCGGCAATCATCACGTCGGCGTCGCCCAGCATGATGGCGCGATACGCCTCGCCCACCGCAATCGTACCAGATGCACAGCTCATCCCGTTGGTGGCATTCGGGCCGCTGACGCCGAACTCGATCGCGATATTGCAACTCGCGGCGCCGGCAAAGACGGTGAGCGCGAGCCCCGGGTCCACCGCTTTCGGCCCCTCGGTGTAGAACTTGAACGACTGCGCTTCGCCATGGGCGACTCCACCCAGGGCAGTACCCATCATGGCTCCCACCCGGTCACGATCTTCCCGGGCCGGGTCGAGCCCGGCGTCAGTGATCGCCATGCGGGCGGCCGCGACGCTGAACTGGGCAAAGCGATCGAACCGCCGGACCTTGCGGTGCTCGATGTGGTCGCCGGCCACGAAGTCCTGCACCTCGGCGGCAATGCGCGAATGGAATGGCGAGGCGTCGAAGCGGGTGATCTCCCGCACCGCCGACCGGCCGGCGCGCAGCCCGGCGGCGAGCGCCGACGCACCGATCCCGATCGGCGTGATGGCGCCGATGCCGGTGACGACGACGCGGCGGGGTGGGGACATGTTGCGAATTCCTTTATGCGTTGGATGCCGACGCGGATTCCACCACCGCCGCCAATCCCGCCAGCGTGCGCGACGCGATGCCGTGAATGAATACCGGTCCGATGACTAGCTGCGCGGCGGGCCCGCCGATCAGCGGCCAGCGGGGCCCTGGCCAGCGATGCTCGATGGTGACGTCAGTCCCGTCCCGGCCCTGCACCACCCGCCACTCCACCTCCATGCCGGCGGTGATGCCCCTGATATGGCGATACGTGACCGTTTTCGCCTCGGTATCACTACGCATCTCCGACACCCACCAGACCGGCCACCGTGCCACGCCGAATGGCCGCACCGCTGCCATCTCGACGATGCTGCTGCCGTCGTGCCGATGTTCGAGGACCCGCACCCGGCGATAGTGCGAGAGCAGGTGCGGCCATGCCTCGACCGCCGTGGCGGCGGCATGCGCCGCCTCGGGCGAGGCACGCATGGTACAATGATCGACTGTCCTCACGAGAGCTTCGCCAGTGCGACGAGGCGCCAGCCGGGCCGGCGCGTGACGCGGGACGGAAGCCCCGCGCGCTCCATCAGCATGGCAAGATCCCGCGCGGCGTAGGCGCGTCGCAGCGACGTGACCCCGTCATGCACGGTGATACGATCGAAGCCCAAGGCGCGCGCCGCCGGCCGAAAGAGCGCGGCCGCGAGCCGCGAGGGTCGCAGGTCGGCGACAATGACTCCGCGCCGCGCTACGCGCGCTGCCTCGCGCAGCAGGTGCTCGGCGGACGGAATGTCAAAGTGATGGACCAGCTGGCTCAGCAGGACGATATCCACTGACCGGTTCGCCAGCGGAAGGGCGCCGGCATCCGCCAGGAGCGCCGGGTGCCCGGCCGCGGAGGCCAGCCGGGCGGCGACGCGGTGACAATCCAGGCAGATGACGCCGAGTTCCACGTCGCGCGCTCGCGCGACCGACTGCGCCGAACGGGCCAGGTCTCCGGCGCCTGCGCCGATATCAAGCAGCAGCATCGGCACGCCGTCCGATGCCGCAGGCAGCAGCTGCGTCATTGCCCACTCGACCGCCCAGGTGCCGCCAAACCAGCGATTGGCGCGCGCGATGTTTCCCAGCGATTCCCGCACCTGCGCGTCATCGGCGGATGGGTCGTCGAGGAGCTCGGTGCCGGTCGGGTGGGCGCTGAGGGTCGACGGTCGACGGTCGACGGTCGACCGTTGACCGTTGACCGTTGACTCTCGGCCGAGCGTCATCCTATCCCAGTCCCGCATACCCGCCCCGGAAATGCAGCAGCGGCCTGGCGTCATGCGCTCCGCCGCCGATCACGCCACCCAGCAGAATCGTGTGATCGCCGGCAGTGTGAGTGGCGGCCCGGCGGCATTCGATATGGGCCACCGCCCCGTCCAGCAGGACGAGGCCGCGTTCACTGGTGTGATACCCGACGCCATCGAAAGTGGCGATCTGTGGCCCGGCAAAGCGGCGCGAGAGTTCTTCCTGGTCCTCGGCCAGGACGTTGACCGCAAAGATGGGGGACTGGATGAACAGGTCGTGCAGTGCGGCCTCCATCTCGACACAGACGGAGAGGAGAGGCGGCGCCAGCGAAACCGACGCCACGCTGCTCGCCGTCATGCCGCGCGGTGCACCGGTCTCGGCATCGGTGGCCGTGATCACGGTGACGCCGGTCGCGAAGCGCCCCATCAGCTGGCGGAATAGCGGCGGGGCCACATCGAAGTTCGTGGGCATCAGAGAACCATCCGGCCGAGGAAGGCGGGGTTGAGCACCGCACGTGCGGGGACGAACTCGCCGGTGACGCCGATGAGCGTATGCGCCATCCCATGCCGGCGATCGAGGCGGGCGACGGCGCGGTCAAAGAGGGCGGGGCAATGCATCGCATAGGCAATGAGCCGTGAGACGGTTCGCTTGCCGTTGAACGCCCGCCGCCGCGCCGCCGCGTATTCGCGCAGGCTCGCGCGGCGCACGACGCCCGCCTCGGCGAGGGCTCGCGGAACGATGCCGGCGAGCAATTCCGCACCGCGCAGGGCGCTCACGATGCCATCACCGGTGAAGGGGTCGAAGAAGTCGGCTGCGTCTCCCACCAGCACCGCCCCATCGGCGATCACGCGGCGGGCGCGAACGTCGAACGGCCCTGTCACGTGCACTGCCTCCGCCAGGGAAGCATGGGCAAGCCGCGCCGCCACCAGTGGGTGACCGTGACACTGCGCGAGCAGGAAGCCAGCTGCATCACCACGTGCCGCGCGCGCCGTGCCGGCGGGAACCACGACGGCCACATTGACCAGCCCGCCACCGACGGGATTGATGCCGATATAGCCGCGCTCCATCACGAACATCTCTGGCTGCCCCGCGAGGGCGCGCACCCCACGCATGTGTGTGACAAAGGCGTAGCGATGCAGGAGACCGCGCCGCGTGCCACCCAGCTCGCGGGCGACACGCGAGCGGATGCCGTCGGCGCCGACGGTGAGCCGGGCGCTGATGCAATGCTCCTGGCCGGCGTCGTCGCGGAAGAGAGCACCGGCGACGGGATGGGCAGGATGGGCGAGATGGGCAGGCACGCCAGCCGAGACTCGCGACCCGTGGCCCGCGACCAGCTGCTCGCCCTGCTCGCCTTGCAGACCTGTAAACCTGATCCCCTCCCGCACTATCACGCCCGCCTCTCGCGCGGCCTGCACCAGCCGCGCGTCGAGTGTCGTACGCCGGACGCTCAGT
>DASSHL010000132.1:0-12207 GCA_035692845.1 Gemmatimonadales bacterium | reverse complement strand
CGTGAGGCAGGCGATCGGGTTTCTCATGCTGGCGGCGGTGGTGGCAGGGTGCAGTGAAAACCTGACCACGCCCGGTGACTGTCCCGGGAATTGCCCGGCGGATCACCTCGATGTGCGGGACACGGTGATCATGGCTGAGCGGGATAGCACCTATGCCGGCTTCGTCACCGCGTCGCAGGGCAGCCGGCTCCTCCTCTCGGATGGATTCAACGGCGCGCAGTCCGTCGGCGTGGTGCGATTCGCCCGTTCCATCGACTCGATCACCTATCTCGACACGCTGCGACTCGCCACCCGTGATTCCGTCATCCTCTCCATGACGATGCAGGGGCGCGACTCTACCGTGGCTGGGCTCACGCTCGACGTCTACCGGCTCCCGCCCTTGCCCGCGCTCGATTCCGCCACGACCTATGCCGATGTTGCGGCACTCCTGACCGACGATCGCCGGCTGGGCACGATCGCGGTGCCGGACAAGGAGACTTCGGGCTCGCTGCGGCTCAAGTTCGCGGGCGCGGACCTCGCCAAGGTGGCATTCTCGCCCGCCGACAGCAACGTGCTCCGGCTGGCGTACCAGCTGCATAGCCCCACGCCCACCGGCATCGCGATCGGCGCTGCTGCCTCGGGAACGACCGGTCCCCAGTTTGTCAGCTGGATGCGCGCCACTCTTCCCGACACGGTGGTAGTGCAGCAGGTCCCGCGCATCGTGCTGTTCAACTCGACCCTGAGCGACGCCGCCAACCTCACGCCTCCGCCGGACTTGCTCACGGTGGGCGGCATCCCGTCGGCCCGGTCTATTGTTCGATTCTCGGTGCCTCCGCTCATCACCGACTCGTCGCAGATCGTGCGTGCGACACTGGTGCTGGTGCCCACCGGGCCGCTGGGCGGGTTACCCGGGGACTCCACGCTCCTCGATGTGCGCGGCATCTTCTCCGACCTCGGTCCCAAGTCGCCACGCATCGAGACCAGCGAGGCGCTGATCATCACGCACCTGCTGGAGACCGGCAGCACTGATTCGCTGACGCTCGACGTGACCACCATCGCCCGGCTCTGGGACAGTGCCGCAGGCATTCCCCCTGCGCTGATCCTGGCCATGAACCCGGAAGCGTCCACCTTCGGGCTGGCGCGCTTCGGCTCGAGTCGCGTCGCCGGATTTGCACCGGCCCTCCGCATCACGTATGCACGGCCCTATCCGTTCGAGGTCCAATAGTGCGACGGCTCTTCCTGCTTGCGCTCGTCGCACTGCCGGCACCACTGGCGGCGCAGTCGTCCCAGTTCGGTGTGAATGGCCTCGGTCTTCCGAGCCGCCAGCTGTCGTCACGCGCGCTCGCCACGGGTGGCAGCTTCGGACCCTTCGATCCCATGTCAGCGGTGAATCCGGCCGCGGTCCGGGAGTACGACCGCTTCAACGCCACCTTCACGCTGCTGCAGAATTACCGCACATCGTCTGGCCCGCAGGAGTCGGAGTCAGGGCGGGACACGCGCTTCCCCCTCATGGCTGTGGGCGGTCCGATCCCGAAGACGCCGTTCGCGCTCGGCGCCACCTTCGCCACGTACACCGACCGGGATTTCTCGCTCGCCGCCGGCGACACGGTCAACCTGCGCGGCCTGGCCGTGCCGGTCTTCGACACACTCAACTCCAATGGTGGGCTCAGCGATCTGGGCCTGATCGCCGCGTATCGCGCCGGGGGATGGGAATTGGGCACGGCGGTGCATGTGATCACCGGCAGTGCGCGCCTCTCACTCACGCGTGACTTTGGCGACACGCTTTACCTTCCGGTGAGCCAGCGCGCCGAGATATCCTATGCGGGTGTCGGCATCTCGGCGGGCGTGCTGCGGGCGCTGGGCCGGCGGGCCGCATTCGCTGCCTTCGTGCGCCTCGATGGCCACGCCAACGTCGACCGCGACAGCAGCCGGGTCGGCGCGGTTGACCTGCCGGTTTCCGTGGGCGGTTCGCTCCGCTGGCGGCCGATCATGCATCTGGATCTCGCCACTACTGTCTCGACCACCCGCTGGGGCACGGCTGACGACGATCTCCGCGCGCTAGGCGGAACCGGCGGCCGCAATACCGTGGACGCCTCCTTCGGTGGAGAGTGGCTCCGCGATCCGCGCTCGCCCGACAAGCTCCCGCTTCGGTTCGGTGTGCACTTCAGGACCCTCCCTTTTCCCGTCACCACGGGTGCGCAGCCGCGCGAACTGGGCCTGGCCCTGGGCACCGGAATCGTCGTCGCGCGCCAGGGAACGGGCGGGCCTCCATCGGCGCTTCTCTCGCTCTCGCTCGACTATGCCCGCCGTTCGGCTGATGGCGGCTATGGTGAGTCGGCCTTCATGTTCGCCGCCGGCGTGACGATCAGGCCCTGAGCCATGCCCAAGCGCGTCTACATCGAGACCTACGGCTGCCAGATGAACGTGGCCGACACCGAGCTCATGTTCGGCGTGCTGCAGGGTGCGGGGTACGAGCGCAGCGACACTCCCGATGATGCCGACGTGATCCTGGTGAATACCTGCGCGGTGCGCGACAACGCCGAGCAGCGGGTGGTGGGGCGGGTGGGCGAACTGCAGCGCCACAAGCGCCCCGGCGACGTGCTGGGTGTCGTGGGCTGCATGGCCCAGCGGCTCGGACCTCGGCTGCTGGAGTCTGCGCCCAAGGTCGACCTGGTGGCGGGACCAGACGTCTATCGCAACCTGCCGGCGCTCGTGGCGGAGAGCGCCCGCGGGGCGCGCGTGAGCGAGACGGAGTTCCGCTCGTGGGAGCATTACGAGGACGTGCCGCCGCTGCGCGAGGTGGGCCCGACCCAGTTCGTCACGGTGCAGCGAGGCTGCGATTTCCGCTGCACCTTCTGCATTGTTCCGTACACGCGTGGACCCGAGCGCAGCCGTACATTGCAGGACGTGGTCCGTGAAGTGCGGGTACTGGCGGAGCAGGGCACCACCGAAGTGACGCTGCTGGGCCAGACGGTCAACAGCTACCGGAACGGCGACGATGATTTCGCCGACTTGCTGCGCGCGGTGGGCGCCGTGGACGGGATCCGCCGGCTCCGCTTCACCAGCCCATACCCGACCGAGTTCACGCCCAGGGTTATTGAGGCCATGGCGACGACGGCTGCGGTCTGTGAACATGTGCACCTGCCGGTACAGAGCGGTTCCAATCAGGTGCTGCGGCGGATGCTCCGACGGTATTCGCGGGAAGAGTATCTCGCGGTCATGGACCGGTTGCGCGGTGCCATTCCGGACATCACCTTCTCCACCGATATCATCGTCGGTTTTCCGGGCGAGACCGAGGAGCAGTTCGGGGAAACCCTCTCGCTGGTAGCCGAGGCCCGCTTTGACGACGCGTACACCTTCAAATATTCGCCACGCGACGGGACGCCGGCGACACGCATGAAGGAGTCGCTCGAGGACGACGTGGCGTCGGAGCGTTTGGCGCGACTCGTTGCCGCAGTGCGGGACCAGGCGCGCAGGCGCAACCTTGGGCGGGTCGGCACCGAACATGAAGTGCTGGTGGAGCGGCGTGCCCGCCGAGGCGGCATGCTGGGCCGCACTCGCACCAATGCGCTGGTCCTGTTGCCGCTCTCGGAGGCCGACATCGGTCGCTACCTCACCGTGCGGCTCACCGGCTCAACCGGGTCCACGTTCATCGGGACGATCGTGCATGAAAGGGGGCTTGCTGTCCTATGATCAAGAACATGGCCGAAGAGCACGTGGAGGCGGCGTACGATTCGCTGCTCCCGCACTTTCCCGACTTCTGTGGTTGCGAGACCTGCCGCGGTGACGTGCTGATCTATGCACTCAACCGGGTACCCCCGCGCTACGTGAACACCCGGGAGGGCAGCGTGATGACGGAGATTGCCATGGAGAAAGATCAGGCGCGCGCCCCGATGGACGTCACCGTCATGCAGGCCTTCAAGCGAGTCGCACAGTCGCCCCGCTGCGGGCGGGCACCGGCCAAGCCGGGATGAGCTAGGCCATGCGGCCGGCGCATTCCGGCATGCTCTTCGTTCTGGCATTCGAGGCCGGTCTGTTGACCGGCCTTTCGCATTTCTGGGCGCCGGCCTGCGTTCTGGTGCTGATCGCGATGGTGCTGGGCGGCGGCAATCGGCGCCGCTTCGCCGGGCTGGCCCTGCTGTCGGGCGTGGCGCTCGGGCGGATCGGCCACGCCACCAACGCACAGAGCTGTGCCGCCCGGCTCCCTGCCGGTGCCGTGACCATCCGCGTCCGCCTGCACGACCCCGGCACCGCCCGCGGCCTCGTGGCCGCCGCGCCGCTGGATCGCTCCTGCGGCGGGCTCATCACCCTGCGCGTTCAGCGCGCCGACGAGTTGCCGGCTGGACGCGTGCTGACCGTGCGGGGACGCTGGCTGCCACGTCCGGTAGTGCTGGGCCAGGCGGGCGGGACGCTCCTTGCGTCGTCACTGGCGGGCAGCCAGGACCAGCCGACCCTGGCTGAACGGATTCGCACGAGGCTCGCGCGCGCCAGCCGTGTGCTGTATGGCTCCCGCGCCGCGCTGGTGGAGGCGCTGGTGCTGGGTACGCGAGGCAACCTCGACCGGGACATCAAGGACGATTTTGCCGCGAGTGGTCTCGTTCACCTGCTGAGCATCTCCGGATTTCACGTGGGGCTCATCGTGGCGTGGGTTGTCCTCGCGGTGGGCGCCCTGGGATATGACCGCCGGCGGGCGCTCTGGTGTGGTGCCGCCTTTGGCATGCTCTACGCCGGCTTTCTCGGCTGGCCAGCGCCGGCCACGCGCGCGGCCGTACTCTGCGTGCTGGGTGCCTGGCAGCTGCAACGGCAGCGCCACTCATCGCTTGGCCCGCTGCTGGGGTTTACCTGCCTGATCGTGAGCATCGGCGACCCGTGGGCCATCGTCTCTGTTGGCGCGTGGCTCTCGGTTACCGCGCTCGCAGGTGCTGCCTGGGCCGCAGCATGGTGCGAGCGTGCCGTGAGCAGCCGCGCCTTCATCAAGCTGATCGCGTCATCGTCTGGTGCCACGCTGGCTACGGCACCGATCACTGCCGCGGCCTTCGGCACCATTCCGGTTGCCGGCATAGCGCTCAACCTGGTCGCCATTCCACTCGCCGCGCTCGCCGTGCCGGGAGTCGTTGCCAGCCTGCTGCTTGATGGGCTGTCGAGGGGCGTGGCAGGGGCGCTCGCCACCGGTGCCGGCCTCGGGCTCCACGGGCTCGAAGTGGTGGCGCACCTGGGCGCCCGCATTCCGCACGGCTGCCTGATGGTCCCTGCCGGTCTCACCGCAGCCGTCAGTGCTGCTGCCGTGCTGCTGGTAGGGGTGTGGGCGGCCGGACGCTACGTGACGGCGCGAGTAGCCGCGTGGCGCGTGAGCCTGGCGCTCGCGCTGGCATCCTGGGGCGGCGTGATTCTCGCTGTTCCGTGGACCTCGCGTGACGGGGCCATCGGACTGTCGTTACATTTTCTCGATGTAGGCCAGGGCGATGGGGCTGTAATCCGCACGCCACACGGGCATTGGATCCTGGTGGACGCGGGACCTCGCTCGGCCTCGTCGGACGCGGGGAAGCGCGTGGTCGCGCCATTTCTTGCGCGGGAACGGGTTCGACGCCTCGACGTGATGGTCATCTCGCATGCACATGCGGATCACGTGGGCGGCGCTTCGGCAGTGCTGGATCGGGTGGATGCCGGTGTCGTCATCGAGCCCGGCGAGCTGGTGGCCGACCCGGTGTACACCGACTTTCTCTCGGCGGTCGCTGCCGATGGCGCCCAGTGGCGCTCGGCCCGCGCCGGGATGCACTTCGAACTGGACAGCGTGCGCTTCACCTTCCTGCATCCGGACACAACGTGGAGCGGGTGGGGGCTGGACCTGAATGAAGATTCGGCGGTCCTGCTGGTGGAATATCGCGGCTTCCGCGCGCTGCTCGCGGGCGACGCCGGCTTTCCCGCGGAGTCGCTACTCAAGGGCACCGTCGGGCCGGTGGACCTGCTCAAGGTGGGGCACCACGGGAGCCGCTGGGCCAGCGGCGACAACTGGCTCGCGGAGCTGCAGCCGGAGGTTGGCATCGTGAGCGTCGGGCTCAACCGCTACGGGCATCCGAGTCCCGAGGCCATGCAGCGGCTGGAAGGGCATCGTGTTGCCGTCTGGCGGACGGACCGCGACGGATCGATCACCGTCAATACCGATGGACGCCGTGTCAGCGTCGCAGGCCGGAATCGCCGGAGCGACTATTCCACCCACGCCGAGGAGATGGAGCCGTGATCACCAGCGCGACGACCATCGAACGGTTCATTCTCGACCAGGAAGATCGCTATCCGGAAGCCACGGGCGAGCTCTCCAACCTGCTCTACGACATCGCCCTTGCGGCCAAGATGATCGCCGCGGCGATCCGCCGCGCAGGGCTGGTGGATATTCTCGGCAGCGCCGGCAGTGGCAACGTCCAGGGCGAGGAGCAGCAGAAGCTCGACGTCATGGCCAACGAGATCATCAAGAACAGCCTGAGCCACACCGGGCGGGTCTGCGTGATGTGCTCCGAGGAAGAGGGCGACATCATCCAGGTACCGCCGCAGTTCGAGGCTGGGAAGTACGCGGTGATGTTCGACCCGCTCGACGGTTCGTCCAATATCGACGTCAACAGCGCCGTCGGGACCATCTTCAGCGTCTACCGGCGGATCTCGATGGAGGGCCGGGGGACCGTGGAAGACGTGCTGCAGGCCGGCTGTCGCCAGGTGGCGGCGGGCTATGTCATGTACGGCTCGAGCACCATGATGGTCTACACCACGGGACAGGGCGTGCATGGCTTCACCCTCGATCCCACTATTGGCGAATTCCTGCTCAGCCATCCCCGGATCGTGATCCCGCGCGTGGGCAAGTATTACAGCGTCAATGAGAGCAATTTCGCCCGATGGGACCGCGCCATGCAGATCGTGGTGCGCGGCTTCCACGGGGACCGGCCCGACGAGATCAAGGGCAAGAACTCACGCTATATCGGGTCACTGGTGGCCGACTTCCATCGCAACCTGATCGCCGGTGGCATCTTCCTGTACCCGGCTGACACCCGGAATCCGCGCGGCAAGCTGCGCCTGCTGTACGAAGCGGCGCCGATGGCCTACATCGCCGAGCAGGCGCAGGGCTCGGCCACTGACGGCCTCAATCGCATCCTCGACATCGTGCCCACGACGCTGCACCAGCGGGTCCCGCTGGTCATCGGGTCGCGTGAAGACGTGGGCTATGTGGCCGACACGCTGCGACGGCTCCGCATCGAGCCGCGGCCTGCCGGCCCGCTTGCTGCTCCGGTGCTGTGAAGAAGGTCTACCACGCCGGTGACCTGACAGGAGACCCGCGAACGGAGCTGGGTGAGCCCGGCGCCTTCCCGTTTACGCGTGGCGTCTATCCGGCGATGTACACCGAGCGGCTCTGGACCATGCGCCAGTATGCCGGCTTCGGGACGGCGGAGGAGACCAACGCGCGGTTTCGGAGCCTGCTCGCCAGCGGCCAGACCGGCCTGTCCACCGCTTTCGACCTGCCGACCCAGATGGGCTACGACTCCGACCACGCCATGGCGAGTGGCGAGGTGGGCCGCGTGGGCGTGGCGATTGACACGGTCAATGACCTGGCCGACCTCTTCCGCGACATCGCGCTGGACCAGGTCTCCACCTCGATGACCATCAATGCCACCGCGGCCATCCTGCTCGCGATGTACATCGTGGTGGGCGAGGAGCAGGGCGTCGATCGACGACGGCTGGCCGGCACCATCCAGAACGACATCCTCAAGGAGTACGTCGCGCGGGGCACGTACATCTATCCGCCGCGTCCGTCCCTGCGCCTGATTGCCGACGTGTTCCGGTTCGTGAACGGCGAGCGCATGAACTTCAACCCGATCTCGATCAGCGGCTACCACATGCGCGAGGCGGGTGCCACGGCGGTGCAGGAGATCGGATTCACGCTTGCCAATGCACTGGAGTACGTGCGGGTCGCGCGCGAGGCCGGGCTGGACGTCGATGCGTTCGGCCCGCGGCTCTCATTCTTCTTCGCCAGCCACAACGACCTGTTCGAGGAAGCAGCCAAGTTCCGCGCGGCTCGGCGGCTGTGGGCCCGCCTGATGCGCGAGCGGTTCGACGCCGGCGACGCAGCCTGCCGGTTGCGCTTCCATACCCAGACCGGTGGGGTCACCCTGCAGGCGCAGCAGCCACTCAACAACGTGGTGCGCGTGACGGTGCAGGCACTTGCCGCCGTGCTCGGGGGCACGCAATCGCTCCATACCAACGGTTACGACGAAGCGCTGTCGCTCCCCACCGAAGAGTCGGCCACGCTGGCGCTCCGCACGCAACAGATCCTTGGCTATGAAAGCGGGACCGCGCGCACGGTGGATCCCCTCGCCGGCAGCTACTACGTGGAATACCTCACCGACACGCTCGAACAGGAAGCGCGCGCCCTGATCGAGGCCATCGATGCGGAGGGCGGCGCGGCAGCTGCCATCGAAGCCGGCTACTTCCAGAAGGCAATCGCCGAGAGCGCCTGGGCGCAGCAGCAGGCACAGGAGCGCGGTGACCTGGTCGTGGTCGGGGTCAACCGCTTCACCGATGCATCGGCGCCGCCGGAGCTGACGCTTCCCGATTTCAGCGCGCTTGCCCAGCAACAGATCGAGCGGCTTGACCGGATTCGTGCCAGCCGAGACTCGGCTGCAGTGCGAAGGCACCTCGAGGCGCTCCGCACCGCCGCGGCCTCACCGGATGCTACCCTCATGCCCACGATTCTCGAGTGCGTCCGCGTCCGTGCCACGATTGGCGAGATGAGCGATGTGCTGCGGGAGGTGTGGGGAGAGTACGGAGGGCGTGGGGTTCGGGCTTAAGGCTTGAGGCTTGAGGCCTGGGGCTTGGGGCTTGGGGCTTAGAGATCAGCGCGTGTAAGATCTCGCGACCCGCGACCCGCGACCCGCGACCCGCGACCCCTACGCCCCACGCCCCACGCCCTATGACATCCACCTACCTTGAGTCGCCCGCGCGCACCAGCTAACTTTGCTGGTTGCCTTCGGTTAGCACCAACGAGATCAAGGGAAGCCATGCCCACGTACGAATATCGCTGTTCCAACGGCCACGTCTTCGACAAGCGCCAGAAGATCAGCGATCGGCCTGTTGCCCGATGCCCCGAGTGTGGGGCGCCAGCCACGCGTCAGATTTCCGGTGGCGCCGGGTTGGTGTTCAAGGGATCCGGGTTCTACATCACTGACTACGGCAAGGACGGAAAGGGCCCCGCCAAGCGCCCCACCGAAAGCTCAGGCGGCGAGAAGGGCGAGAAGTCGCCGAGCAAGCCGACTGAATCGAAGCCCGTGGCGCCCGCCAAGGATTCCAGCGGAAAGTCGGGCGAGTGACGGACGCCCTCCGTGATGCATTGCACCGGGCAGCCGGGCGCCTCGGCGTGCCGGACGCCGAGTTTGTGATCGAGCGCCCGCGCGATGCGGGGCATGGCGATTTCGCGACCAACCTCGCAATGGTGGTGGCGCGCTCGCGCCGGATGAACCCACGGACCGTTGCGCAGGAACTGCTCGACACCCTGGAACTCCCCGCTGGCCTGGTATCCCGCACCGAAATCGCCGGTCCCGGCTTCGTCAATTTCTGGCTCAGCGACCTGCACCTGGCGGATGAACACGCGCGCATCCTGGCGGACGGCGCGCGTTATGGCCGCGGCGCGAGCATGACGGGCCAGCGGGTGAACGTGGAATTCGTGTCGGCCAATCCCACGGGCCCGCTGCATGTGGGCCATGGACGTGGTGCGGCGCTCGGCGACGGTATCGCCGCGCTGCTCGAGTGGGCCGGCGCCGAGGTGGTGCGCGAGTTCTACGTGAACGACGCCGGGGTGCAGATTGACCGGGTGGCGGAAAGCCTCTGGGCCCGGGTGCAGCAGCAGGTGGGGCGTGAGGCGGAAATTCCCGAGGGCGGCTATCACGGTGAGTACCTCAGCGAAGCCGCCGAGGCCGTGCTAGCCGAGGAAGGAGCTGCGTTCGCGGACTTGCCTGCGGCCGAGGGCATCGCTCGCTGCCGTCGCATGGCTGTTGCCATGCAACGGGCGGAGCAGGATCGCGACCTCGCCGACTTCGGCGTGCACTTCGATGTGATCAGCTCCGAGCAGGCCATCTACGATCGGGGTGATGTGGGCCGCACCCTGGAGCAGCTTGCAGGGCAGGGGCTCACGTTCGAGAAGGACGGGGCACTCTGGTTTCGCACCAGCGACTTCGGTGACGACCAGGATCGCGTGCTTCGAAAGCAGGATGGCTCCTTCACCTACTTCCTCCCCGACATCGCCTATCATGTGGAGAAATTCTCCCGGGGCTTTGACCGCCTGATCGACGTGTGGGGCGCAGATCACCACGGTTACATCCCGCGAGTACGTGCGGCGCTCCGGGCCCTGGGCCATCCGGACGAACAGTTTCACGTGGCGGTGGTGCAGCTGGTGAAAGTGGTGCGGGCCGGTGAAGAAGTGAAAATGTCCAAGCGCGCGGGCACCTTCATTACGCTCCGTGACCTGCTCGATGAAGTGGGCCCTGACGCGGCGCGCTATTTCTTCCTGATGCGCAAGGGCGACACGCCCCTCATCTTCGACGTGGAGCTGGCGCGACGCCAGACTGACGAGAACCCGGTCTTTTACGTGCAGATGGCGCACGCGCGCCTCTCCGGCATTTTCCGCACGGCCGACCTGGCACCCGACGCCGCCACCGGGGCGCTCGACCTCGCCCAGTTGCCAGCGCCGCAGGACAGCGAGCTCCTCAAGAAGCTCGCCGCCTTTCCAGAGACCGTGGCGCGCGCGTCGGCTGAGGCAGAGCCGCACCGGATGTGCGTCTATCTCGAAGAGCTTGCAACCGTCATTCACGGCTGGTATCACCACACTCGCACGGTAGGCGAGCCCGCGGAGATCGAGCGGAACCGCCTGCTGCTGGCCCGGGCTGCGCGCATCGTGCTCGCCAACGGGCTTACCCTCCTGGGCCTGTCGGCCCCCGACCGGATGTGACCTGATGAGCCTGCTCGTTGTCGGCAGTGTGGCGCTCGATTCCGTCTACACCCCATTTGGCGAGACCGCCGACGCCCTTGGCGGCTCGGCCGTGTACTTCAGCGTGGCCGGCGCCCTGCTGCATCCCGTCCAGGTGGTGGGCGTGGTGGGCGACGATTATCCCATGCACGAGCTCGAGCGGCTCGCCGAGCGCGGCATCGACTGGCGCGGGGTCGAGCGCGCCAGCGGCGAGAGTTTTCGCTGGAAGGGCAAGTACTCCTACGATCTCCAGAGCCGGGAAACGCTGGAGACGCGCCTCGGCGTCTTCGCCAGCTTCCAGCCGAAGCTGCCCGACACGGCACGCGGCGCCAAGTTTGTCTTTCTTGGCAACATTGATCCCGAGCTGCAGCTTGGCGTGCTGGAGCAGATCCAGGCGCCGGAGCTCGTCGCCTGCGATACGATGAATTACTGGATCCAGAGCAAGAAGCCGGCGCTCATGCAGCTGCTGGAGCGCGTCGACCTCCTGATGGTCAACGACGGCGAGGCGCGCGAGCTGTCCGGCGACTGGAACATCCACCGGGCGGGCCGCTGGATTCTCTCGCGCGGCCCCAAGCGGGTGGTCATCAAGCAGGGGGAATATGGCGCCCTGCTCATGGACAAGGATCACACGTTCTACGCGCCGGCCTATCCGCTGGAAGAGGTGTTCGATCCCACCGGCGCCGGCGATTCCTTTGCCGGCGGCTTCATGGCGTACCTTGCGCAGCACGGTGCCGTGACTGATGAGAACTTGCGCCGAGCCATGATCTATGGTGCCGCCATGGGCTCCTACGCCGTTTCCCAGTTCGGTATCCGGGGCTTCGATGGCCTCACGGCTCGCGACGTCGAGGCGCGGGCCCGCGCCTTTCGCGCCATGACGCACGTGGAACTGCCGGACCTCGCCACATGACCGAACGCCAGTACGCGGCAGCGGGTGTGGACCTGGCGCAGGCGGAACGCGCCAAGCACCGCATCGCCCAGGCGGTTGCAGGCACCCGCACCAGTCTCTCGCTCGGTGAGGTCGGCGCCTTCGGCGGGATGGTGCGAGTGCCCCCCGGCCTGCGACAGCCGGTCTTGGTGATGAGCACCGACGGCGTCGGCACCAAGGTGCTGGTGGCCCAGCAGGCCGGCCGCTTCGGCACCGTGGGTGAGGATCTGGTCAATCACAGCGTGAACGACATCCTCGTGCATGGCGCTCGTCCCGTGGCGTTCATGGACTACATCGCCGGCGC
>DASSHL010000131.1:0-3350 GCA_035692845.1 Gemmatimonadales bacterium | reverse complement strand
GCCGGGGCAGATGGTGATGACCCGGATATCGTCCTTCCGCACTTCCAGCATGAGTGACTTGGCGAAGCCGAGCACGGCGTGCTTGGATGCGGTGTAGGCGGCGCCGCCGACGATGCCGTTCCTGCCGGCGAGACTGGCGATGTTGATGATCGCCCCGTGACGCCGCTTCCGCATGCCGGGGAGCACCGCCTGGGTCGCGATGAAGAGGCCGCGCACGTTGGTGGCCATGGTCGCGTCCCAGTCGTCGAGCGTCAGCTGCGCGATGGGATGGAAGCGCATGATGCCGGCGTTGTTCACAAGCACATCCACCGGGCCCAGGTCGCGCTCGACCTGGCTCACCAGCTCCCTCACCTCATCGGGATTCGATACGTCAGCTCGGCGGCCCGAAGCCTCGGCGCCCGCGGCGCGCAGTTCGCTGACGAGCGCGTCCACCTTGCGCTCGGTGCGGGAGCATATGCCCACGCGATATCCCGCAGCAGCGAGCGCCCGCGCGATGGCGCGGCCAATCCCTTCAGTGGCGCCGGTGACAAGAGCAGTTTCGGGCTGTGTCATGCCTGCAACTTAGTGCGATGTCGCGCCGGACGCCCCGGGGCTGCGCCCCATCAATTCAGCCACGTCGCGCTGCAGTGACGCCAGCCGCTCCATGATCTCGCGGTGGCGGCCGGCCTCGGAATGTCCTTCCCGGCTGGCAAAGGTCAGGATCCCGTTGGGCGCCAGGGTCACCGCGTCCACTTCGGAGAGGGAGTCGAAGCCGCGCTCGTGCGCGGTCACCAGCAGTTCCGGGATGGTGATGCGGTAATGATCGAGATTCTTCATCTCGGGATGTCCCGCTCGCCAGAGCAGCACACTACGGCCTTCACCGCGGAGCGGTGCGTCGGGCCGCAGCCAGAGCAGCCGGATCACCAGCGCGTTGATGGCGAGCAGCGCCAGCCCGCCGATCAGCCCGCCCGAGAGCGAGGTGTCGTTGCCGATGATGGCGTTCTGCACCGTGTTGGAGATGAGCAACAGGACCACGAGATCGAACGCGTTCATCTGTGCGAGCACCCGGCGGCCCATGAGCCTGAGCGCGATGACGAGCAGGACATAGACCGCGATGGGACGGACGATTTTTTCCGCGAGGGAGACGTGCCCGGTGCCGGTGCCGAACTGGAGCAGATTGGTGGCCAGGTCCTGCAAGGTTCCCGACATGCCGACTCCCGGATAGGCGTTAGGATTCCTTCATGACGATTCCGCTGGGACGACCCGGCCGGATGCAGCCCGGCAACCGCCCGGAGACCTGGCGCGGCCGCTTTCAGGCCATGCGGCACGTGCCCCGCCTCCTCAAGCTGGTGTGGCAGACGGCGCCGCGCTACGCCGTCGGGGTGCTCCTCCTCCGTCTCATGGGCGGCGCCATTCCGATCGGGATGTTGTGGATCGGCAAGCTGATCGTGGATGGCGTGGTCGTGGCGGTCGAGGGCCGGGCCGCCGGCATTGCCGCCGACTGGCACTACCTGGCGCTGCTCCTTGCCGGCGAGTTTGGCCTGGCGTTGCTGGCGACGGTAGCCAGCCGTACCACCTCGCTGCTCGAGAGTCTCCTGGGCGATCTCTTTGCCAATGAGACGAGCGTCCGCCTCATGCGCCACGCGGCACTGCTGGACCTGGAGCAGCTCGAGGATGCCGACATCTACGACCGGCTGGAACGGGCCCGGCGCCAGACGGTAGGCCGGCTGGCGCTGGTGACGCTGCTCCTTGGCACGGTGCAGGATCTCGTGACGCTCGCGTCCATCACGGCTGCGGTGGCGATCTATGTGCCCTGGCTGCTGTTGCTGCTGCTCATCGCGGTGCTGCCATCATTCCTGGGCGAGACCCACTACGCGTCGCTCGGCTACTCGCTGGTCTTCTCCTGGACACCGCAGCGCCGCCAGCTCGACTATCTCCGCTATATCGGCGCGAGCGACATCTCGGCCAAGGAGCTCAAGCTGTTCGGTCTCTCGGAATTCTTCGTGGGGCGCTACGACAAGCTGTCACGGGAATTCTACGAGGCCAATCGGCGACTTTCCATCAAGCGCAGCTCGGTGTCGGTGGCGCTCAACGCGCTCGGCACCCTCGGCTACTACGCCGCCTACGCCATCATCATCTATCTCGCAGTCATCCAATATCGCTCGCCGGCCGGCATCATCACGATCGGCACGCTGACATTCCTGGCCGCGAGCTTCCGCCAGAGCCGGGACCTGCTCCAGCGCGTGCTGCTGGCACTGGCGCAGGTGTACGAGCAGAGCCTCTACCTGGACGATTTGTTCGGCTTCTTCGAGATCGTGCCCAGGATGCAGCTGCCGGACGCGCCGCTCCCGGTGCCCATGCCCATACGCACCGGGTTTGTGTTCGACAACGTGGGCTTCCGTTATGCGGGGCAGGAGCGATGGGCGGTGCGGGGACTCTCGTTCACGCTGGCACCGGGTGAGCGCCTGGCGCTGGTGGGCGAGAACGGCGCCGGCAAGACCACGCTCGCCAAGCTGCTGGTGCGGCTCTATGACCCGAGCGAGGGCCGCATCCTGCTCGATGGCGTGGATCTCCGGGAATATGATGTCGAAAGCCTCCGGCGGAATGCCGGCGTGATCTTCCAGGACTTCGTGCGCTACGACTTCATGCTGAGCGAGAACGTGGCGGTGGGCGACATCAATCGGCTCGATGACGAGGCGCTGGTGCGGGAGGCTGCCCGGCGCAGCCTCGCCGATTCGGTGGCGGAGCGCGTAGGTGGATATGGGCGGATGCTGGGGCGGCGCTTCGAGGGTGGCGCCGACCTGTCAGGCGGCGAGTGGCAGAAGGTGGCGCTGGCGCGTGCCTACATGCGCGACGCGCAACTGCTCGTGCTGGACGAGCCGACCGCAGCGCTCGATGCGCGGGCGGAGTATGAGGTGTTCCTGCGCTTCTCCGAACTGACGAAGGGCAAGATGGCGGTACTCATCTCGCACCGGTTTTCAACAGTGCGCATGGCCGACCGGATCCTGGTGCTGCAGGCGGGCCAGCTCATCGAGGAAGGCACCCACGACGCGCTGGTGGCGGCGGCCGGCGTGTATGCGGACCTGTTCCAGCTGCAGGCGGCAGGATATAGATAGGCGGGAAGGCGGGAAGGCGGGAAAACGGGAAGACGGGAAGACGGGAAGATCTGGAGGAATGCAGACTTCCCGTCATCCCGCCTTCCCGTCTGATTTGACATCTCCCCATTCCCGCCGCACTATCAGAATCCCTCTATTCGCAGGAGGTACCGGCCATGAAGGTCTATGGCACCGATGCCATCCGGAACGTGGCGTTCGTGGGACATGGAGCCAGCGGCAAGACCACGCTTGTGGACGCCCTGGCCTTCGTCTCCG
>DASSHL010000130.1:0-3139 GCA_035692845.1 Gemmatimonadales bacterium | reverse complement strand
GCGCCAGTGGTGCGGCGGATCGCCTCGATGGCAGCGCTGGCCGCCCAGGAGTATGCGGTGGGCGTCGAGAATGGCCGGATCGTCGCGGCCGCCGAGGTGGATGAGGCCAGGCTCTTTCTCGAGGAAGCGAGACGGGCCACGACAAGGCTCGCGGATCCGGAGCGTGGCCGGGTGGCCGCGAGTCTCGACAGCCTGCTCTCGCTGGTGAATGCGACGGCGAGCCCGGCCCTCCTGGCTCGCCGCACCCGCAGCATGTCGGACGGCATTGCACAGCGCTTCGGCATCACGATGGATGAGATCCCGGTGGCGGCGCCATTGCTCTCCCGGGGCAAGGAGGTCTACACCGCCGCCTGCGCTTCGTGTCATGGCAGCATGGGACTGGGTGACGGCGCCGCGGGCAAGGGCCTCGACCCGCCGCCCGCCAACCTCACCGACGCCGTTGTCCTGCGCGATGCGTCACCACTCGACTTTTATCGCCGCGTGACCATCGGCGTCGCCGGTACGGCCATGCCGGCCTTCGAGACTGCGCTCACCGCTGACGACCGCTGGGCCGTGGCGGTGTACGCGACGCTGCTTCGCCTGCCGGAACCGCAGGGTGCCGTTCCCGATTCGCTCGCCAACTTCCAGGCCACGGCGGCACGCTCGGACGCCAGCATTCTCGCCGATCTTGGCGTGAATGGTGAGCCGACGCAGGCGGAGCTGAGCCGGCTCGCGGCGGTGCGCGCCGCTGGTACTGCGGGTCAGAACGCGCAGATGGCGTCGCTGGTCTTCGCGGAGGTGCGGAGCCGGATCGACTCGAGCGTGGCGCTCGCGGCGGCGGGCCAGCTGGATGATGCCGAGGCCCGCGCGCTCGATGCCTACATCAGCTTCGAGCAGGTGGAGCGGACTGTCCGCGCCAAGGACCCGGGGCTCGCCGCCGAACTCGAGGCGGCCTTCGCCGATCTCCGCGCGCGCGCCGGCGCCGGCGGGTCCGACCTGGCCAGCGTCAAGGCGGCGCTCGACACTCGCCTCGAGCGGGCCGAGCAGGTCTTTGCCGACCGCAGCTCACCCACCGCGCTGTTCACCCAGTCCTTCCTGCTCATGCTGCGCGAGGGACTCGAGGCCATTCTCGTCGTGGGTGCGCGGCTCACCTTCCTGACGCGTGCGGGGGCAGGGCATCGACGGAAGGAAATTCACTGGGGCGTGGCCGCCGCCATCGGTGCCAGCATCCTGACCGCGATCGGCCTCGAGACCATTTTCCGGCTCTCGCCGTCGCACCAGGAAGCGCTGGAAGGCGGGACCATGCTGGTGGCGGTGGCCGTGCTCTTCTATGTGAGCTACTGGCTCCTGTCCAAGATGGAAGTCACCAAGTGGACCAGCTTCGTGAAAAGCCGGGTCCAGAGCGCGGTCACCAGCGGGTCGGCGCTCGCGCTCGCCTCTGCGGCATTCCTCGCCGTGTACCGCGAGGGCTTCGAGACCATCCTCTTCTACAAGGCACTCTTCGCCTCCGGCGGCATCGGCGACGCGGCGCCCCTGGCGCTGGGCATCGTGGTCGGCATCGCCGCGCTCATCGGCGTCTATGTCGCCATCAATCGGTTTGGCATCCGGCTGCCGCTCAAGCCCTTCTTCGGCGGCACCAGCATTTTCCTCTACGTGATGGCATTCATCTTCGCCGGCAAGGGCATCGCGGAGCTGCAGGCCGGCCGAGTCCTGCCCATCACCTATGTGCCGGGCGCGCCCCACTTCTCACCACTCGGCATGTACCCGACCGTCGAGACGATGATTGCCCAGGGGACCCTCCTGGGACTCGCGTTGATTGCGCTGGGCTGGATCTTCCTGGTGGTGCCGGCACGCGAGCGGCGCGCACGCGCTGCTGTGGCTCCCGTCCCGGTTGAAGGCGAACAGCAATCGAGTGACCTCATTCGATCGCTCGAGCGGGTGGATACCGATCTGGCGGAGGCGCGGGCGGAACTGGAGAGGTTGCGGGAGCGATTGGGGGCGGATAAGAGGGGCTAGGGATCAGGGGCTGGGGGCTAGGGCTGTACGGGGGCGAAATTGATACGCGGGTGAGATGTTTTGGTACATCGAAATGCGTGGCATCGCCGATATTGGCCGTATGATCCGCTCGCATCGCGACCTGCACGCCTGGCAACGCGCCATGGAGCTTTCAGAGGCTACGTACGGTATCGCGAGACGTCTCCCTGCATACGAAACCTACGGCCTCGGCCAGCAATTGCGCCGCAGTGCCGTGTCAATTCCCTCGAACATTGCCGAAGGCCACGGACGGCTTCACCGCGGTGACTACATTCACCACCTCTCCGTCGCATGCGGATCGCTGGCGGAACTCCAAACACAGCTTGAGCTGGCGCGGCGTATCCACGCTGTTTCGGTGAAGCCGGCGCACGTCCTGGCCGACGAAGTGGGCCGCATGTTGAATAGGCTCATCTCGCGGCTCCGCACTCCCTCTGCGATCCGGGGACCTCAGCCCCCAACCCCTGACCCCTGACCCCTAGCCCCTAGCCCCATGCCCCATGCCCCATGCCCCATGCCCCTAAAACCAAAAGCCCGCCATCGCTGGCGAGCTTTCGGTACGAGGAGTGGTAGATCGCCCCCTGAGTATACGGAGACGGACCGAAGTGTCCGCTCCACCCTTCTTCGACCTACCACTTTTTCTGGGATCCTGCTGTCGGTTCTTTATAAGGCAACGGATGTGCCAAACTGGTCACATGCCGCAAGTCACAAGGCAACAACGAGTTACGAAGGAGATCCCTGCTGTCGAGCCGGCCATTCTTCTGTCAAGAAAATTGACGACAATCTGGCAATGCAGCTAACTGCTTGTCACCAAACGACTTAAATCGCTGTCAATCATTTTGACGACGTCAGGATGTTGACGCCGCCGAGCCAGGATCCGGGACTCGGCTCGGCGCCGCGCCGCCATTTCGTCATCAGCGCCACGCCCAGCAGTACGAGGGCCACGCTCACCACCTGGGCGATCGTGAATGGCCCGAAGAATCGGTCATCCTTGGCCCGGAAGATCTCCACGAAGAAGCGCTCCGCGCCGGCCCAGACCAGGTAGGCGCCAAAAAGCCAACCGGCCGGGCGGGCCAGCTTCCGCCACTTCCAGAGAAATGCGAACGCCACCAGCATGATCGCCACTTCA
>DASSHL010000129.1:0-8845 GCA_035692845.1 Gemmatimonadales bacterium | reverse complement strand
CATCGAAATGCCGCCGACCCGCGGCCGAGCACTCGACTATCTCAACACCAGTGGCCGCTTTTTCGCGCTGGTGACGGGCACCACGATTCGTTTCCTCAACCGCTCGCACGTGCGGTCCATCCGCCCGCTCGACTGAGGTTTGCATTGGCACGACTCGACAAGCTCATCCAGCTGCTGGTGGACCAGCGCGCCGACCTGCTCCGGCTGACGACAGGCCAGCCGGCATTGCTCCAGACCAACGGCAGCGCACGCGCCGTAACGCGCGAGCCCTTGACCGAGCAGCAGATCGTGGCGCTCATCCGCGAGATCGCGCCGGCTGCCGTGGCCGCGCAGGTGCGCGAGGGTGCGACGCTGCGCTTCAGTTATGGTGCGCCGGCTGGCGCGGTGGATGCCGAGATGAGTGCTGCCGGTGGCGCAACGCAGGTCACGCTGCGCCCGGCGGCCGGCAGCCAGCGACCCGCAGCCAGCGACCAGTCGGGTGTCCGCGCTTCGGCTGACCAGGAGGAAGCACGCGGGGCGCTCGACATCCTCCTGCGCGAGCTGGCCACGTCGTCGGCCTCGGACCTGCACCTGCGCTCCGGCCAGCCGCCGGTCTATCGTCGCCATGGCGAGCTGGTGCGCTCGGAGGCGGCTGCCCTCGAGGCGCCCCGGCTCGAAGCGATGCTGCATGCCATCATGACGCCTGTCGTCATCGAGGAATTCGCCGAGAATAGTGACGCGGACTGGGCGTATGAGATCGCGGAGGTCGCGCGGTTCCGCTGCAACGCGGGGCGGGACCGGTTCGGTCCGTTTGCCGTGTTCCGCGTCATCCCCACCCAGGTGCCGACCGCCGAAGACCTGGGGCTCAGCCGTGAGGTGCAGAACCTGTGTTACCTCACCAAGGGCCTCGTCGTGGTGACTGGGCCCACCGGCTCGGGCAAGTCCACCACGCTGGCGGCGATGGTGGACCTGATCAACCGGAAGCGCACCGACCATATCCTCACCATCGAGGACCCGATCGAGTTCGTGCACGCGAGCAAGAGCTGTATTGTCACCCAGCGGCAGGTCGGCGTGCACACGAAGTCGTTCAAGGGTGCACTGCGCGCGGCGCTGCGTGAAGATCCCGATGTGGTGCTGGTGGGCGAAATGCGCGATCTCGAAACCGTCTCCATTGCCATCGAGACAGCGGAAACCGGCCACCTGGTCTTCGGCACGCTGCACACCACGACGGCCTCATCGACGGTGGACCGGATCATCGACCAGTTTCCGGCCGACCGCCAGTCGCAGGTGCGCGTCATGCTCAGCGAATCGCTGCGCGGGGTGATCGCGCAGACGCTCTGCAAGAAGAAGGGCGGGGGACGGGTGGCGGCGCGGGAGATTCTTCTCTCGATTCCCGCGGTGTCCAACCTGATCCGGGAGGGCAAGACCTTCCAGATCCCGAGCATCATGCAGACCAACAAGCGCGCCGGGATGATCACGCTCAACGACAGCCTGGTGGAGCTGGTGGACGAAGGACTGGTGGAGCCGCAGGAAGCGTACATGAAGGCGGTGGACAAGAGCGGCATCGCCGCGATGCTCAAGGCCAAGCGCCACGATACGAGCTTCCTGGGCGAGGTGGCGTGAAGCCTGCGCCGCGCATCGTCCTGGTCGAGCCGCAGGATCTGGTGAACATCGCGGCCACGGTGCGGATCGCGAGGAACTTCGGGATCGACGAGCTGACCCTCGTCAACCCACAGGAATTCGACCCCTACCGCATCGAGGGCATTGCCCACAATACCGCTGCACTGGTCGAACGGATCACCTTCGCGGACACGCTCGACGAGGCCCTGCGCGAGGTCCCGTTTGCAGCGGCGCTCTCGGCGCGGGGGCGCACGGCCCGCCGGCGCATGGCCCGGGCTCGCGACGCGGCGGCCGAAGTGGTCGAGCGAGTCGACGAGGGACCGGTTGCGCTGGTGTTCGGCCGCGAAGATGCAGGGCTGACCAACGAGGAGCTCGATCATTGCCAGCTCATCGTCAACATCTCCACCAATCCCGATCATCGCTCGCTCAACCTGGCGCAGGCCGTGGCCATCATGGCCTACGAAGTGTGGGGCGCGCGTGGTGGTGATGCGTTGCCATTCAAGCGCCCCCGCCGGCGCGCGCAGCCCGCCACCGGCGAGCAGCTCGAGACGCTGTTTGCCGACTGGCATGTGGCGCTCGATGGACTCGACTTCTTCAAGGCCCGCAACGACCAGGCTGTGATGCGCTCGTTCCGGGAGATGTTTTTCCGGGCCGATCTGGACGCCCGGGAGGCGGCCCTGCTCAGGGCCGTGGGGCTGGAAGTGGCCCATGTGCTGGGCCGCAAAACGGCAGCAGCGCGCGACCGTGCGGAATCCGAGTAAATCAGTCGGAATATAGGGCACGTTCGGGTTGTGAAAGCCATTCGGATAGCTATACTTATGCGCGCGCGGCGGCACTGATGCCCATCAAGCCGCGCCCCTGTGTGAAACTTTTCACAAGACCAGGTTTTCCCGTCGGTCGAGGTGGGCTCGATAATGCGCAAGCTTGCGTTCGTCGCAGGAGGGGGACTGATCGTGCTGGCGGCGGCCCTCATGGCATGGGGCGGCACCTCACGGGCTCAACAGGCATCGGGACCGGCCGAACCGGACTCCATCGCTGCCACTCGTCTCGCTGCCTCGGATACTGCTAACCTGCTCGGCCCCCGCCAGCCCATCTTCTTCCGTCACGATCTGCACGCCGGGCAATACAAGCTGCAGTGCCAGTACTGCCATTATTCCGTCAATGTCTCCAACGAACCCGGCATTCCATCCATGCAGACCTGCATGGGATGTCATCTCGTCGTGGGCGGCACCGACAAGGGCAACGCTGCGGAAATCGGCAAGCTGCGGGACGCGTGGAACAAGCAGCAGCCAGTGGAATGGGTGCGAGTGCACTTCCTCGCCCAGCACGTGCACTTCCCGCACTCACTCCACATCAAGGCCCTGGGTCCCAACGCCTGCGCCACCTGCCATGGCGACGTGGCTCGCATGCCGCAGATCCACAAGGTGAACAACATCAATAACATGGGCTTCTGCATCAGTTGCCACATCGAGCGTAAGGTGACCCGGGACTGCTCGGCATGTCACTACTGATGCACACCATCGTTTCCGCTTTCTGGAGCCGCGATGTCTGACGATGGAATCAACCCGACAGTTGACCGGCGACGGTTCCTGACTGTTCTTGGCGTGGCGGGCGCAGGTGCCTCCGCGCTCTCCGGTTGCAGCACCCAGGCCGAAAAGCTCATCCCCTACCTGGTCCAGTCAGAAGACCAGGTACCGGGCGTCGCGACCTACTACGCCAGCACCTGCACCGAGTGCTCGGCTGGCTGCGGCCTGCACGTCAAGACGCGGGAAGGGCGCGCCATCAAGCTGGAGGGGAATCCCGAGCATCCGGTGAACCGGGGCAAGCTGTGCGCGCGCGGGCAGGCGTCACTGCAGGGGCTCTACAATCCGGGCCGCGTCAAGGCGCCGATGGTGCGCGACGGTGGTTCCTGGAAGGAAGTGAAGTGGGATGACGCCATCGCGCGCCTGGTTGCCGCGATCCAGAAGGGCGGGGCACCGCTGGCCGTGCTCTCCGGCGCAACCCGGGGAACGTTCTCTGGCCTGCTTGCCGATTTTACCGCCACCGCGGGCGGCAGCGTCACCCGCTGGGAGCCGCTCGATCATGTCCCGATGCGTGAGGCCAACAAGCTCTCGTTCGGGCGCGATGAACTGCCGGCGTACGACTTCGCGTCGGCCAAGTACATCCTGAGCTTCGGCGCCGACTTCCTCGATACCTGGCACAGCCCCACCGAAAACCAGATCGGCTATGCCCAGTCCCATGGTTTCCACGGCGATGCCGCCCGCCATGTGCATGTCGCGGCGCGCCGTGACCTGACCGGGCTGAACGCCGACGAGTGGCTGGCCGCAGCGCCGGGCACCGAGGCCGCCATTGCGCTAGCCATGGCCAACGTGGTTGCGAGCCGGCGCGGCGGTGCAGGGTCCTACGCGGGACTGCTGAGCCAGTGGACACCGGAAGCGGCTTCCAAGGCGAGCGGTGTTCCTGCGGAAGCCATCCGCCGCGTGGCGCTGGAGTTCGCGGCGCAGGCGCCGACCCTCGCCGTGGCGGGCGGCATCGGCTCGCAGCACCGTGGCGCGGTTGAGCTCTGCCAGGCCGTCAACGTGCTCAATGCGGTGGCGGGCAACATCGGCCAGACCGTGCGGTTTGGCGCGGACCTGTCCACGGGTGATGGGCTCGCTGGCGTGCAAAAGCTCCTGGGCGCCATGAGTGCCGGACAGGTCGGCATCCTGCTGGTGCATGAAGCCAATCCGGTCTATGCGCTGCCCGCGTCAATGAAGTTTGCCGACGCGCTCAAGAAGGTGCCGTTCAAGGTTTCGACGGCCACGTACATGGACGAGACCGCGGCCCAGTGTGATCTCCTGCTGCCCAACCTGCATTCGCTCGAGCGTTGGGATGACGCGAATCCGCGTGCCGGCGTCTGGGGCCTGATGCAGCCGGTCATGGAGCCAGTCTTTCCGGTGCGTCACACGGGCGATGTCCTGCTCGATGCCACGCGCAAGCTGGGTGGGGCGTACAGCAAGTTTTCGGCGCCCGACTACAAGACTCACCTGCGCACCGCCTGGAATGCACGCACCGCCAGCGACGCCGAGTGGCGGGCGGCACTGGCGAGGGGCGGCCTCTATGAGGCGGCGCCCGAAGCGCCGGTGCTCACAGCGAGCGATGCGTCGTTCAGCGCCGCGACGCCTGCGTTCGACGGCGACGGTGAATTCGTCTTCGTCGCCTATCCGCACGCTTTCCTCCACGATGGGCGCGGCGCCAACCGGCCCTGGCTGCTGGAAAATCCTGATCCGGTCACCAAGGCCACCTGGAGTCCGTGGATCGAACTGAGCGCGGCCACCGCCAAGCGGCTGGATATCCGCCGCGGCGAAGTCGTCCGGATCGTTTCGCCACACGGCGAAATTTCCGGCCCGGCGTTTCCGTATGCAGGCCTGCATGATGGCGTCATCGCGGCGCCGCTCGGTTCAGGCCACACGGAATACGGTCAGTTCGCCAAGGATCGCGGCTTCAATCCGCTTGATCTTCTCGGCGCGCCGGCAGCCGGCAGCACCTTCCTGCCCTACGCCTCGACCCGCGTGCGGCTGGAGAAGACGTACAGCTACCAGGAAGTGGCCACCACCGAAGGCACGCCGCGCCAGCTGGGCCGCGGGATCGCCGAGGCCATTCCGCTCGTGTATGCCCGAAAGGGCATGACCGTGCGGCAGGCGCTGCACGCGGAAGGCCACGATGAGCACGAGGTCAACACCGAGCTGGAAGTGAAGGCCATCCTGGGCTGGCGCGAACGCCAGGTCGAGGGCCGGAAGCTCGGCAACTACGCCGAAGTGCATCCCAGCTGGGGCATGACGGTGGACCTTTCCAAGTGCACCGGCTGCTCTGCCTGCGTGACGGCCTGCTATGCCGAAAACAACATCCCCACCGTGGGCGAGGACCAGGTGCTGCGCGGCCGGGAGATGAGCTGGATGCGGATCGAGCGCTACTGGGAAGGCGGCGAGGGTGAGGAGCCGCTGGAGGCGCGCTTCGTTCCCATGCTCTGCCAGCAGTGCGAGGACGCGCCCTGTGAGCCGGTGTGTCCGGTGTTCGCCGCCTACCACACGGTGGACGGGTTGAATGGCCAGGTCTACAACCGCTGCGTCGGCACGCGGTACTGCAGCAACAACTGCTCGTACAAGGTACGCTACTTCAACTGGTACAAGTACAACCTCAAGGCCTGGCCGGAGCCGCTCGACCTGCAGCTCAATCCCGACGTCACCGTGCGCGCGCGCGGCGTGATGGAAAAGTGCACCTTCTGTGTCCAGCGCATCCGCGGGGCGCAGCACAATGCGCGGCTCGAGGGCCGGGAGCTGCGCGACGGTGAATTCACCACCGCCTGCGCCCAGGCCTGCCCGTCCGATGCCATCATCTTCGGCAACCGGCGTGACCCCGAAAGCAAGGTGGCGCAGTCGAGCGAGGACCCGCGCGCCTACCGCGTTCTCGAAGAACTGAACACGCGCCCGGCCATCACGTACCTGGCCAAGGTGCTGAACCAGGTGGAGGCGTAAGCATGGCCACGGTGGCATACGGCCCGAACCTGACGCGCACCCACGCCGAGATCACCAGCGACGTCGTCGCGACGCTCTCGGCGCCGAGCAAGGGCTACCTCGCGGCGCTGTTCGGTGCCGTGGGACTGTTCCTGATCGGGCTCATCACCTTCATCATCCTGCTGAAGGACGGACTGGGCCACGCCGGCTACAACCCACCGATCATGTGGTCGGTGTACATCACCAACTTCGTGTTCTGGGTCGGCATCGGGCACGCCGGCACGCTGATCTCGGCCATCCTCTACCTGTTCCGCTCGCCCTGGCGGACGGCGGTATACCGGGCGACCGAGGCCATGACCGTCTTCGCGGTCATGACGGCCGGCTTGTTCCCGATCATTCACATCGGGCGCCAGTGGGTGTTCTACTGGCTCCTGCCCTATCCCAACGCACGCTACATCTGGCCCAACTTCAAGTCGCCGCTGATGTGGGACGTGTTCGCGGTCGGGACCTACCTCACGGTATCCACCTGCTTCCTCGTCTTCGGGCTCATTCCCGACGTGGCGGCGGTGCGTGACCGCGCCACCGGCTGGCGCCGCGCGCTCTACGCCCAGGTGGCCATGGGCTGGACCGGGTCAGACAACCAGTGGCGGCACTTCTCCAGGGCGTACCTCTACCTGGCCGCGCTGCTCACGCCACTGGTGCTCTCGGTGCACTCGGTGGTGTCGTGGGACTTTGCCATGTCACTGGTGCCGGCGTGGCACGGCACCATCTTCGCGCCGTACTTCGTTGGCGGCGCCATCTATTCGGGCCTCGGCATGGTGATGACCCTGCTGATCCCGCTGCGCAAGGTGCTCAAGGTGGAGCACCTGATCAACGACTATCACTTCGACAACCTGGCCAAGCTGACCCTGCTGACCGGCTGCATCATGTTCTACTCCTACTCCATGGAGTATTTCGTCGCCTGGTACAGCGGGAATACCTTCGAGCAGACCACCTTCTTCCGACGTGCCTTCGGCCCGTACTGGTGGGCCGGCTGGACCATGATCATCTGCAACGCGCTCATGTCGCAGCTGCTCTGGTTCAAGAAGATTCGCACCAATCTCACGTCGCTCTTCGTGATCTCGATCTTCATCAACATCGGGATGTGGTTCGAGCGGTTCGTGATCATCGTGTCGTCGCTGTCGAATGAGTTCATCCCGTGGGCGTGGGACGGCCTCAACCCGACGTGGGCTGACTGGGGCATCCTGCTCGGCTCGTTCGGCTGGTTCTTCATGTACTTCCTGCTGTTCGCGCGAACCTTCCCGATCGTGGCGATCCAGGAAATCAAGGAAATGATCCCGATGCCTCGACTTCGCTCCGGGGGAGGGCATCACTGATGGGACTGCCACTGCCACGCCGGCGTGAAGTGCCGGGAGTGCTCGCCTCCTTCGAGCACATCGACGCAGCCTGCGATGCGATCCGCGCGCTCCGCAAGGAAGGGCGCCGCAACCTGACGGTCTACACCTCGCACCCGAGCCACGAGGTCGAGGCGGCCGTGGGGCACACGTGGAGCCCGATCCGGCTTTTCACCCTGATCGGCGGCCTCACCGGCTGCACCGCCGGTTTTGCCATGACGCTCTGGATGTCCCGTGACTGGCCGCTGGTGGTGGGCGGCAAGTCGGTCAACACCGTGGTGCCGTACGTCGCTATCGCCTTCGAGCTCACCGTGCTGATCGCCGGGCTGCTCACGTTCTTCGGCATGGCACTGCTCACCTTCCCGCGCGCGGTCAGGAAGGTGGGCTTCGATCCCCGCTTCACCGATGACCGGATCGGCATCTTTGTCCCGGCCCAGGCCGGCGAGACGGACCGCCTGGGTGCCTTCTTCCGTGATGCGGGCGCGGTGGAGGTGCGCAATGCGTAACCGGGGCCGCTGGTTGCTGCTGGCGCTGGTCGCGCTGGGAACGACAGGATGCGAGTACTGGTACAACAAGGTCCCGTCGCCCGATGACCTGATGCACGTGATCCCCTGGTTTGATCACATGATCAAGCAGCGCTCGATCCATCCCTATGCGCGGGCGGACGTGCCGAGGAATACGGTCGCGGGCACCGTCCCGATCACCGGTGGTGAGGGGGATTGGGAAGCGGAGTTCAAGTCGGGCAAGACCGCCACTGCCGACGCGCTGGTCAACCCGTTCGCGCCGGGCGGCTCGGGCCAGGCGTCACTGCCGGGACCCGAGGTGCCGACCTTCAACGCCACTGTCGCTGCCACGGGCGACACGCTGTTCCACACCTACTGCGAGCCCTGCCACGGCAACACCGGCAACGCGGACGGCCCGATCACGCCGAAAATCGGCGCACCGGCGCTGACCACGGCCCGGGCCAAGGCGCTCTCGGATGGTTACATCTACTCCATTATCCGCTATGGCCGGGGCGTAATGCCACAGTACGGTGACAAGGTCTACCGGCCCGCTGACCGCTGGGCGGTGGTGAACTACGTGCGGAAGCTGCAGGCCGCGGCGCCCGACTCCGCGGCCGAGGGAGGCCAGCCATGAGCGCGGCCGAACTGCGGGAGCGGCTCGTCACACGCTCGGTGAGCGGCACCTATCGCGGGTTCCTCGGCGTAGGCGCGGGCTTGGCCATTCTCGGCATCATCCTGGCCTGGCGCGGGGCGGCCATGGGCGCGAGCGACCGCGTCTGGCAGTTGATCCACGTGAACTACCTGTTCTTCACCAGCCTCGCCTTCGGTAGCGTGGCACTGGCGGCGGCGCACAAGA
>DASSHL010000128.1:0-3416 GCA_035692845.1 Gemmatimonadales bacterium | reverse complement strand
GGAGTTGCTAGTAACCGTGGGTCAGCATACCGCGGTGAATATGTTCCCGGGCCTTGTACACACCGCCCGTCACGTCATGGAAGTCGATAACACCCGAAGCCGGTGGGCCAACCGCAAGGAGGCAGCCGTCGAAGGTGGGATTGGTAACTGGGACGAAGTCGTAACAAGGTAGCCGTACCGGAAGGTGCGGCTGGATCACCTCCTTTCTAGGGAGTCTTCGGCTTCCGGTTCGCCGGATGCCGCAACTCTCAGGTCGATCGGTCAGTTCGAATCGTTTGTCTTCCATCGAGGGAAGCAAGCGCCTGCGCAAGCGGGAGAGCTGGTCGCCTCGAGAGATCCAGACCTGCTCAATCGACAACGCGGATTCCTGTCACTCTTCAGCCGCCAAGGCGCATCGGGCCGTTCCCATCGGGAGCGGCCCTTCGTTCGCTCTGCGGTTGCGTCACGAAGCGCCGGCGGGGTACGATGCCGGCCCTCGGGGGGCGTTTAGCTCAGCTGGTTAGAGCACTGCCCTGATAAGGCAGAGGTCTCTGGTTCGAGTCCAGAAACGCCCACCACCCCAATCTCCCGCAATGAGCGCTGCCGTGTCCGACGTCGACCCGCAAGCCCCACCGTCGGCCGACCGCCCGACGGGCATTCTGTACACGCCGAACGACGGCCGCGAGCTCCACGCCAGCCTTGGCGGCGTGGTGTACGCGCGCCACCCGACCCGCACGCACCTCGTTACCGCCAATGACGATGCCCTCGAGGTGGTGCAACGCTACGCGGCACCGCTCGACGACAGCGTCCGCCTGGTGGCGGTGTCGGAGCGCATGGTGGCGATCACCCAGGGCCGGTCGCATCGGATGGTCGACATTCGGCCCGGCTGGCTCGCGCGACTGCTGGTCCGATACGTCACGCGTCCCGGCTATGGCATCGGCCTGGGGACGGCGGAGACGATGCAGCTCGCCATCGACGAGGTCGGCGCGCCGCGGATCCTGCTGGCGGCGGCGGTCAGCGCGGTGACGAAGCCGTTCGGCGTGCACGGGCTGTTCTACCGCGTCGCCGGTCGCCAGGCGGCTGCCATCGACGGGCCGACGTCCTACACCATTCCCCCCTACAACGAGTCCGCGACGCTCGGTCCGCGCGATCCGAACGGCGCTGCGCGCCAAATCGCGGCGGCGATCGGCAAGCCGGTGGCGATCATCGACGCCAACGACGCCGGCTGCAACGTCCTGGGCGCCAGCCCGGGCGTCGACAGGCGGTTCGTGCTGCGCCTCTTCGCGGACAACCCGCTCGGACAGGCCCGCGAGCAGACGCCGATCTGCGTGGTGCGTGAGATCGACTGGCCGTCGGAACTCGAGCTGCCGCCGGAGCCGCGACGCCGCCTGACGCCACCGTAGCCTCGGGCGAACCTTTGACCGGGCCCGCCACCGTCGGATAGCATGGCGCCCGCCCGGGGGATGTAGCTCAGCTGGGAGAGCACCTCCTTTGCAAGGAGGGGGTCAGGGGTTCGAGTCCCCTCATCTCCACCATCATCACGACCCACCGCGGCGGCAAGACCTCCGTCGCGGGCGACGTTCTGGGGCCAGGAGGGACCATGACGCCGCTGAAGAGGACCGTCCGCCGGCATGCCGCATCCGTTGCGGCATCGGTCCCTGGCTTGCGATCGCTCCACCACTGGGAGCAGACGCGCGTCCGCCCGCACCTGCACGCCTACCTGCGCGATCGCGCCAACCGCCGCCGTCATGGCCCGGCCGCGCCACTGTTCGGCGAGCGGCTGTGGATTGATCCACTGGCGATCGACCATGCGGTCGTCCACGGGTCCTCGCTGTGGGACTCCGGACGCGTCGCATACCACGACTTCACCGCCGGCCGCCTCGACGCGATCGAGGATGACCCGGTCCTGCGGGCGGCGATCGCGCACTGGCGGGACGGAGTTCCGTGGGAAGAGAGCGGCGAGGTGGAACGCATGGAGGAGGCGATCAGGCTGAAGGGGCCGATCAAGGGTTGTCGGACGCGCGCCGACATCCTGGCGCGCTGCTCGCGGCTCGACGAGATCTTCGCAACGATCCAGCGGGAAGGGCGAGTGCGCCCCCAGGCGGAGCTCGACCCGGGAGTCTTCCGCGAAGCGGGCGGCATCGGCGTCCACATCGGACCGGGCGGGGCCCCGATCCGCGCCGCGAACGGCCGGCATCGGTTCGCCATGGCTCGCATCCTTCGACTGCGCAGCATCCCGGTGCGCATCGGCCTGGTCCATCATTCGGCTCTGCCGATGCTCGACGACCTCCGTCGCCCGCCAGGCACGCACGGTTGACCGCTTGAGAGGCCGGTGCTACAGTATCGATCGCTCTCGCGGGAGGTCCCGAAATCACCGGGCCCGGCCCGCGATCGTTGTGACAAAGCCCCAATGAACGCCAATCTCCTGACCGCCGTGTGCGACGCAGGTCGCAGCCGCCGGTCAGCGGACAGACGCTGAGCGAAGCTTAAGAATCGAAGACTGGAAGCATCGATTTCGTCGAGGATTTTCCGACACAAGATCGCGTTCGACGACGGCCAGCCACGTGCTAGCCGCGTGAACGTTAGGTCAAGCTACTAAGAGCGTGCGGTGGATGCCTTGGCGCCAAGAGCCGATGAAGGACGTGGCAGGCGACGAAATGCTTCGGGGAGCTGCGAGCAAGCGTTGATCCGGAGATGTCCGAATGGGGAAACCCACCCGGGGTAATGCCCGGGTACGCCCGATTGAATACATAGATCGGGACGGGGAAACCGAGGGAACTGAAACATCTAAGTACCTCGAGGAGCAGAAAGTATTCCGTTAGTAGTGGCGAGCGAAAGCGGAGAAGCCCAAACCGCGGTTGCGTGACAGGTTGCAGCCGTTGCAGTCGCGGTGTTGTAGGGCCGATCAGCGGGAGCTGCGATTCCCGCAGAGAGTTACCAATCGGATCGTTAGCAGAAGTGGCATGGAAAGGCCAGCCAGAGAGGGTGACAGCCCCGTAAGCGAAAACGTTCCGACTCTCGATCGTGTCCCTGAGTACCACGTGGAAGGTCTCTCATGTGGGAAACCGGGCGGACCACCGTCCAAGGCTAAATACTCTTGGCGACCGATAGTGAACAAGTACCGTGAGGGAAAGGTGAAAAGCACCCCGGGAGGGGAGTGAAACAGTACCTGAAACCACGCGCTTACAAGCAGTCAAAGGGTGTTGCCTGGGGGCTTCGGTCGCCAGGTAGCCTGATGGCGTGCCTTTTGAAGAATGAGCCGGCGAGTTACTCGTAGGTGGCAAGGTTAAGTCCGAGAAGGACGCAGCCGCAGCGAAAGCGAGTCTGAACAGGGCGTCAGAGTCGCCGCGAGTAGACCCGAAACCGAGTGAGCTACCCATGGGCAGGTTGAAGCGGGAGTAATGTCCCGTGGAGGACCGAACTCACTAGCGTTGAAA
>DASSHL010000127.1:0-2186 GCA_035692845.1 Gemmatimonadales bacterium | reverse complement strand
CACCGAGGACGCCCAGCGTGTAGCGTCCCTGATCTCGGAACGGATCACGTCACAGGGATACAACCCGTCGGATTTCCTGGTGCTGGCCATGAACCTCAAGTCGCTGGCGCCGTACGCGCGCGCGCTCGCGGCTCGCAACGTTCCGGTAAGCGTCACCGGTGCGCCGCTGGCGCAGGAAGAAGAACTGGGTGAGTTGCTGGTTGTCCTCCGCACGCTGGCTGATCCGTCGAACGCCGTGCGCGTGGCAGCGGCGCTCGAGGGAATCTGCTTCGGCCTCTCTCCCGCCGATCTCGACGCCGGCCGAACCGGCGGTCTCGAGTTCATGGTGGGTGAACCGCCAGTGGAGGCGACCAGCCCGTGCGGCAAGGCGCTCGCCACGCTGCATGAGTGGTGGCGCGCCTCGCGCCGGATGGCGCCCGACCTCCTGGTCGAATACCTGCTCGATGCGACCGGGCTCCTCCCGTATGCGGCGGGACTTTCGCTCGGCGACGCGCGGGCAGGCGCGCTGCTGCATCTGGTGGAACTGCTGCGCCAGGAAAGCGCCGCCGCCGGGCTGTCCTTGCCGAGCGCAATCGAGCTGATCGATATCGCCCTGGAAGGATCGAGCGCCGAGACGCCGCTCCGGCCGGGACGGCGTGAATCGGTACGGGTCATGAACCTGCACAAGGCCAAGGGGCTGCAGGCGCGGGTCGTGATCCTGGTGGCGCCGGTGGCGCAGACCGAGCATGCGCCGTCGGTGCACGTGCGCCGCGATGGTGATGGCGCTGCGACCGGCGGCATGGTGATCAGCAACGATGACCGCATCCTGGCGCAGCCGGTGGGATGGCAGGAGATGGCGGCGCGCGAGAGCGAATTCGGCCAGGCGGAACGCCAGCGGTTGCTTTATGTCGCGGCCACGCGAGCGAAGCAGGAGCTGATCGTCTCCCGGCTCGAGCTGCAGCTCAAGACCAAGGCGGCGGAGGACAAGTCGTTCTGGTCACCCCTGTCCGGTGCGCTCGCTTCGCACGCGACGCCCATGAAACTACCGCTCGACGAGCCCGCCGGCCGCCAGCAGCCTGCCGAGACGGCGGAGCAGGTGCGCACCCAGTGTGAGGCGCTGGCGGAGCGGCGCACGCTCGCTGCCGCGGCTGGCGTCCGCCTCACCTCGGTGACGCGCACCCTGCGCGAGCAGCGTGAGGATGAGCACATGGACGGGCGGCATCGGCGCACCGCCGGTGCATCATGGGGGCGGCTGGTGCACCGGACGCTCGAGGCGATGGGGCGGGGACGGTACGGTGTCTCGCTGGAGCGCTTCGTGCGTGCGCTGGTGCGCGACGAGCAACCGGGCGCCACCATGCTGGAACTCGAGGCGACGGTCCTGCGGGTGCTGGCGCAGGCGGAGCGGGTGAGCCGGGATGACGCGTGGATGCGGCTTGCTGGCGCAACGAACCGGGCGTTCGAGCTGCCGGTCTTCACCGTAGATGGCACTGACGGAATCGATGTCGTCACCCAGGGCATCGCCGACGCGGCGGCGCTGGTCGACGGCGAGTGGGTGGTGCTCGACTGGAAAACCGATCATGCGGATGACGCCACGTGGGCACACCGCGAGAAGGAGTATCGCCGGCAGGTGGATGCCTACGCGCGCATGATCGGCGCGCGCGCGGGCGTTCCGGCTCGAGGTGAAATCATCCGGGTGAAGGAGTCGTAATGGCAGGGAGCAAGCTGCAGCGATGGATGGACCTGCTGGCGGCGCTGCTCAGGCGTCATTACCCCGTGACATTCGATGAAGTGCGGCAGGATGTCCCCGCCTATTCGGGCGGCTCGCCCGAAACGGTGCGCCGGATGTTCGAGCGCGACAAGGACGACCTGCGCCAGTTTGGCGTCCCCATCGAAACCGTGATGGAAGACGCCGAGGTCCGCGGCTACCGCCTCCGCACTCGCGATTTCTACATGCCCTACCTCGCCGTCGTGGACGCCGAGCGCCGCACCGAGCCAGAGCGCGTGGACCGTGACGGCTTCCGCAGCCTGGAACTGCTGTCCTTCACCTCCGATGAACTTGCGGCCATCGCCGATGGCGCCCGCCAGGTGCTGCACCTGGACGATGACGACCTGGCCGGTGACGTGCGGTCGGCACTGCGGAAGCTGGCCGTCGATCTCCCGATGGATGGGGTGGAACAGGCGTCGAACAGCGTAAGTGTCGTCCCCGC
>DASSHL010000126.1:0-4190 GCA_035692845.1 Gemmatimonadales bacterium | reverse complement strand
GCGGCGCTGGCTGCCCTTGGCTTGAAATAGGCGGCGCGCTGGAGCTGCCCGGACCTGCCTGGCGCTCTTACTGTCACATCCGCCGGCTGAAGTCGACGTAGACCATGAAGTCATTCACGCCGCCGTCCCCGGGCCGCACGGTGCCGTCGGACCGCGTCAGCGACAGATAGCGATGCTTCATCCGTACCGGCACGCTCACGGTGATCTGGGTGAGTCCGGTGGCCCACGACACGCCCGGGTCGGCGTACAGGGTGTAGCCGGCGTGGCGATGGAAGTCGTCGCGCCCTCCAATCAGGTCCACGTTGGTGGTGCCATCGATCCGCCCGCCCAAGCTCACCGACAGCCCGTGATCCGGGGCCACCGCCCATCCCAATCCCAGCCGCCCAGAGTAGAGGTCCGGCACCGCCCAATTGACGCCGGCGGGTGGCCACGGCACATCGGTGTGTTCCTTGAGGCTCGCCGAGTACGACACGAGCTGGTAGAGCGAAAGCCGGGGCGTGAGTCGCTGGAAGGCCTGCAGCTGGAGGATGGCCGCAAACCCGCCATCGCCGGTCTGCAGCGTCTGCGACAACGGTTGCTGGGTGACGCTGCCGTCCGCTGCAAAGAAGTCGTCAGTCTTGTGCCAACTGCCGGTTGGGGTCTTGATGCCGACCGTCACCTGGGCATTGCTGAACGGATGCCGGGTAGGCGCCATCAGCCAGTAGTTGGCAGCCAGGCTGACGTCCCCGATTCCTTGCGCTGAATTGGTGTGGCGCAAACCATCTGGATGAACGCTGCTGGCGGTGCTGTAGGACATGGGCAAGGCCAGTGTCAGGCTCGCGCGTTCCGAAAGCCCGTACGCCAGGCTGAGGTTGGCCGAATTGAGGTGGAGGCGGAGCGGTTGCCCGCCGGGCGCGGCCGATTCGTTCTCCTGATCCCCGACGTAGAAGCGGTGCGTCGCCACGCGGCGAAGCCCGACGCCCACCTGCCACTCGTGGGGCCGCAGGAATGACGTGCCCTGCCCGCCAAGATTCGGCGACGTGAATCGCAGCGGCATGCAACCCTGCGCCAGGCCGGTGCGCGCCGGCAGGGCCAGCGCCAGCGCCAACAGCACTGCCGCCAAGCCGTATTGACACCAACTTCTCGTGTGACTGCGCTTCATCGTCGTGCCCTCCAGAAGGGTGGGGAACTGCAGGGGATGTCAGGCGTAGGTCAGAAGTCGCATGTCAGGTGTCGCACGACGGGAGGGCACGCGTGGCGCGTCGCGCATCTCGCGTTCAGATCTACGCGTGTCCGACTGGGATACATGGCACAGACGATGGGGAGGGAAATGCAGGACGGCCGGGTTCGGCAAGGAGCAGCTGCGCAGTCGCAAGACCAGGGGAAGTCTCGGCACCGCCATACCCGCTTTTGAGGTTGCGATTAGGATATGGCGGGACGCGCCGGAGGGCAAGATGGGGAGTGGGAGCTGTGCGCTGTGAGCTGTGAGCTGTGAGCTGTGAGCTATGAGCTAAGAGCTGAGGGCTGAGGGCTGAGGGCTGTTACCTTAGGCCCGCTCGTCCCGCGTCCCGCCCGTAAACCATCTTCCGCCGTCGCGACGTTCTGTGACCAGATCATTCGTGCTCACCGGAGGCTCCAATGGCGCGGTCTGTCTGGAAGCATTTTGCGCTGGTGCTGGCGCTGCTGGTGCTCTACGATCTGGCATGGCAGGTCAACACTTATCTCCACATGCGGCACCCGGACCCGATGCCGTGGGCATCAGTCGTGAGCGCGCTGCGATTTCGCCTGCCATGGCTGATTGTCTGGAAACTGCCACTGGCCGCTGGCATTTCGCTCGCCCTGATGGAACTCCGGCGAGGGGCCATCGCGATCGCGATGCTGGTGGTGGGCGTGACAACAGGTACGATGGTTGTGTTTGATATCTGGATCGGTCCCGCGGTCAATCGCGCCGAGTACGCCGCTGCTGGGGACGATTCTTGGCCAAACCTGAACGCGCCCTTCCTCACCTTGCGTGACACAGTAGGGGTGCTTGGCCGAACCGCTGCCGCGCTGCAGCACCGGATCACGGTGTACGACGTTCAGCCAAACTGGACGCCGCCGGACACGACCAAGCCAGAATACCAAGCTCGAGGCTTTCTTCCCATGCCACCCAGCCAGGTGGTCCGCTTCGAGAGCGTGAGGACCTATATCGGACTGGTCATATTTCTCGATCCCTTGATCAACTGCGGGCTGGTGCTTGGATTGCTCGCATGGTGCGAGCGCAACCTGGCATTCCGGAGCCGGCGTGCGAAGCGCATTACACTGGTGCTGGCTGCGTGGGTCGTGCTGCTCTTCTGCATGGGCTATGTGCACAGGCTTCTCAACGGCATGACCTACAACATGACGGTTGGGCGCGCGTCGCTCTGGTGGGTTCCCCTGGCAGTGCTCCCCGCCGTTGCGCTCGCACTCTTCGGCTGGCGCGCCGCGGCGCGGGTGGCTCGCGACGCCGAGGCCTGAGCAGCGTGGCCGGGTCGGAGCTCGCCGAGCAGGAGCTCCGCCGATGGATGCGTGAGTACAGCGGCCACCTGCTTGCCGTGGTCTCGTCCTACGCGTCTGACGATGTCGCGGCGGAAGACCTGCTGCAGGAGGTCTGGCTGCGGGCCTACGCCGCGGCGCCACTGCGAATGCCCGAGAGGCCGGTGCGCGCGTGGCTCATCGTGATCGCACTAAACGTGGGCCGCGACCATCAGCGACGAGAGCGGCGGCGGGCTCGCCTTCGCCGGCTCTGGGGCTGGTCCGCGCCGGCCGCCAGCGAGATGCGCGAGTTGGAGACGCTCCACCCCCGGTCTCGCCTGTGGCGTGCCGTGGCCGAGCTCCCGCCATTGCAGCAGCGTGTGCTGATATTGCGGATCATCGAAGGCTTCTCGACTGCGGAAACCGCGACAGCGCTCGGGCGTGCAGAGGGGACGGTGAAGGCCTCCCTCTGGCGCGCGCTTCAGCGCCTGCGTGGTGCACTCACGCAGGTTCAGGAGCAACTGCCCGAAACGATCGAGCCATTACCGGATTCCCAATGACCCACCATGACCGCAATCCCGAGCAGGTGGCGTCCGACGCCGACCTTCCCAATGGTCCTGCACTGCGCTCATTGCAGGCCGCGTTGCGAGAGGAAGCGGCCCTCCCGCTTGGCTTACGCGCGCGCGTGGAGGCGAAGGTGGTCACGGCGATCCGCCACCCTGCTGCGTCCAGGTTTGGGCACCTGGCTGGCGGCTGCGGTCTCTTTCTGCTGCTTGGCGCCCGGCCCGACGTCGTGGTCGTCGGGCCGCTGGCCATTCTGCTCTTCCTGGCTGTTGCCGCGTATGTGCGGTATGTCGGGACGCTGGACGGAGAGGATCAGGGGGAGCAGGAATCCTGGACGCGGTCGGGAACGGATCGACGCTGAGCGTCAGTTGTTCGTCCCTCGGCGTCCGTCGTTCAGCGTCCGAGACACCAGCAGCGGCCTGAACGCCTCCCGATACGCCCAGGCCACGTAGAGCTCGAGCACCAGCGCCACTGCGGCGAGCGGCACCCCCATCGTCGGTGAGAGGAAGATGTGGTAGAAGGCGATGTTCACGACCACTGGTGCGAGGATGACGAGTGCCAGCGGCACGAAGCGATTGATGAGCAGGAGCACACCAGCAACCGCCTGCATCGCGGAGACGAGTGGAATGAGGTAGCCCGTGGCCATCATGGCACCAAAGAACGCCCCGGCCTTCGGCGGAAGGCTCGCTGGCGCAGGCAGGAAGCTGAAGAACCCGTTCAGTCCCATGATGAGGAAGAGCAGGCCGAGCAGGGCGCGGGCGGTGGCGCGAATAGTGTTTCGCATGCAACTATCCTCCGCAGTTCACCATCCACGGCGTGCCGAATTTGTCCTTCACGAGCTGCATGAGGATCCTCGTGAAAGGAGGGTTCCGGGCCGAACACTCAGCGATCTGCGCTCAGCGCCAAACGCTCCACCGTCGCATCAAATGCCGTCCTGAGATCGGCAGCTTCCTGTTCACCGATTGCGTCGACCACACGCGCGTGCGCATGGCGCCAGAGCGGCAGCGCATTCCCGATCAGCTGCCGGCCCGACCTGGTAACACGTGCAACCCGCACGCGGCGATCGCCCGGCAGCGGTGAGATTTCGATCAGGCGCGATTTCTCCAGCGGCCGCAGGTTGCGCGAGAGCGTCGTGAGATCCATGGCGAGGATGT
>DASSHL010000125.1:0-2436 GCA_035692845.1 Gemmatimonadales bacterium | reverse complement strand
GCCCGGCCTCGGCGCGCTCGCGGCGGATGCCGTGAGCGCGCGCGATTACCCACTCCTGATGGGTGTCACCGTGCTGGTTTCACTCATGGTGGTCGGTGGGGCGCTCGTGGCCGATGCGGCCTATGCCCTGCTCGACCCGCGGGTGCGACGCGCATGAGGCTTCCGGCCGGAACCGTACTCCACCGGGCACTCGCAACGCCCCGGGGACGGGCCGGCGTCATGGCCATCACGGCCATCATCCTCTTCGGCATGTTCGCGCCCTTCGCCCTGCCCGATCCGTTCGCCCAGCCCGACATCGTGTCGGGTGCAATGCAGGCGCCCAGCGCGTTGCACCCCTTCGGAACGGACCAGCTGAGCCGTGACGTGCTCTCCCGGGTCGCCACTGGCGCCCGCGTCTCACTCGCAGTGGCTGCCGTCGCCGTGGCGCTCTCCATGACACTGGGTGCATTGGTGGGGCTGGTCGCCGGCTACATGGGCGGGGCCGTGGACGCCCTGCTCATGCGCCTCGTTGACGGAGCCATGGCGGTGCCCCGGCTCTTCGTACTGCTCCTGCTCGTCGCGGCATGGGAGGGGATGCCCCTCGTTGCGCTGATGCTCATGATTGGCGCCACCGGATGGCTCGGTACCAGCCGGCTGGTACGAGCCGAGGTGCTGCGGCTCAAGGATGCCGATTTCGTGCGCGGCGCCGAGGCTCTCGGTGCCAGGAGCGGACGGATTATGTTTCGGCACCTGCTGCCCAACACGATGGGACCGCTGCTGGTGGCCGCGACGCTTGGCGTTGGTGACGTCATCCTGCTGGAAGCGGGTCTCTCATTCCTCGGCATGGGCGTGCGCCCCCCGACGCCGTCGTGGGGCGGCATGATCCTCGACGGCAAGGACGTGCTCACCGCGGCGCCCTGGGTCAGCATCTTTCCAGGACTTGCCATCATTGCCACGGTGCTGGCCGTCAACCTGCTCGGCGACGCCTTGCGCGCTGCATCCGACCCCAGGGAGACATGACCGCTCTGCTCAACGTGCGCGACCTTCGCGTCTCCTTTCCCGATGCCGCCGGACGGATTCATCCGGTGGACGGCGTCTCGTTCACGATCGACCGGGGGAAGACGCTGGCCCTGGTGGGTGAATCGGGATGCGGCAAGAGTCTTACCAGCCTTGCACTGCTTCGCCTGATCCCGCCGCCCGGCCGCATCGATGACGGCAGCAGCGTCACCCTCGACGGCAGCGACATCCTGGCGCTCAAGCCCGATGCGCTCCGAAAAGTTCGCGGGCGGCGCATCGCCATGATCTTCCAGGACCCGATGACCAGCCTCAATCCGGTTTTCCGGATCGGCGACCAGATCACCGAGGTCATCCACGCGCACTTCACGGTCTCGAGATCAGACGCGAGGGAACAGGCCGTGGCGCTGCTGCGAGAGGTGGGCATTCCTGATCCGGAAGAGCGGCTCCGGGCCTATCCCCACCAGCTCTCGGGCGGCATGCGCCAGCGCGTCATGATCGCCATTGCACTGGCGGGCCAGCCGGAGCTTCTCATCGCGGACGAGCCCACCACCGCACTCGACGTCACCGTACAGGCGCAGATCCTGGAACTGCTGGATCACCTGCGCCAGACCCGGAACATGGCCATGCTGCTGATCACGCACGACCTCGGCATTGTGGCGGGCCGGGCGGATCACGTTGCGGTGATGTACGCAGGCCAGCTTATCGAGACCGCCCCGACGCGCGAACTGTTCGACCATCCGTCGCATCCCTATACCCAGGGTCTCTTCGCATCGGTGCCCAGGCTTTCGGGGCCGGTTGGGCGGCTCATGCCCATCGCCGGCACCGTGCCGCCGCCAAGCGCATGGCCCGCCGGCTGCCGCTTCCGGCCACGCTGCCCCATCAAGCATCCGAAAAGCGAGACGATGCCGCCCATGCTCCGGGTGGGGCCCGGGCATGAGATGCGATGCTGGCTGGCGGAGGACTCCAAGTGAACGCCCGGCCGGATGAGCCCATCCTGGTGGTCAAGGATCTGGTCAAGTATTACGAAGCGGGCGGACTCCTCCAGCGGAACCGTCCGCCGGTGCGGGCGGTGGATGGCGTCTCGTTCGAGATCGGGCGGGGCGAGACCCTGGCGCTCGTGGGCGAGTCGGGCTGCGGCAAGAGCTCGGTGGGACGCACCATCCTTCGCCTGCAACCGCCCACGTCCGGCTTGGTCCGCTTCGAGGGCCACGAAGTCTTTCACCTCGAGCGTGAGTCACTCCGGCTTCTTCGCCGCCGCATGCAGATCATCTTCCAGGATCCGTACTCGTCGCTCAACCCGCGCATGACCGTGGGTGAGGCCGTCGCCGAGGGGATCCGCATTCACCGGCTGGCGCGCGGGGCTGAAGTGGGGCGGCGCGTGGCCTCCCTGCTTGAGGAGGTGGGGCTCGATCCGGGCTATGCCCGGCGCTACCCCCACGA
>DASSHL010000124.1:0-9047 GCA_035692845.1 Gemmatimonadales bacterium | reverse complement strand
CGAGCGCAGGCACGTGCGTGTGGCCCATGATGAGCATCCAGGGATCAGGATCGGTCGCGAGGCGTCGCTGAGCGTAGGCCAGCTGCCGGGCCGCGCTTGCAGCCTGCTGGGCGGGCGTCGAATGGAGTTCACCGAGCCAGGGTGAGAGCCGGTCCACCAGCCACATGCCAAAGTCAGGATGCAGCAGGCTGAAAGTTCCGGCCGTGAGTGGCTGGCTCACGAGGCGATGGGACCACGATACCCGTCCCGGTCGTTCCGCGACGCCATCGCCATGCAGCGCGAGGACGCGCCGCTTGCCGACCTTCAGCTCAAGCTGGCCGCGTGACCAGGTGATCTCGGTGTCGTCCGCCCAGGCCGGCCGGCCCCAGCGGTCATGGTTGCCGCCTACCATGCTTACCGGTATGCGGGCAGCGAGTTCCGCGAGCGCCGCGGCCACCGCGACACCGCGGCGGGGAACGACCCGGCGCCAGCCGAACCAGAATTCGAAGAGATCGCCGGTCACCAGGAGCGCGTCACCCATGCCAGGTGCCTCGCGCAGAAAGCGAAGCAGGGCCGCTTCGTTCGCCTTCGGCGCGCTGCCGATGTGCGCATCCGCGATGACCAGCAGTCGTTGGGCAGGCACGGCGCAAGATACCGGGCGCCACCAGTTGCCCGCAACGCAGCATCGCCCATGTATCGCCAGCTTCCCAGGCCGGAATTGATCTGATGAGCCATGACGGCGTGTCCAGCGTGACCGTGCGTGTCAACTACTCCGAAATTGACCAGATGGGCGTGGTCTATCATGCCCGCTACGTGGTCTGGCTCGATGTGGCCCGCACGGAGCACCTGCGCCAGGCAGGGATGAGCTATCGCGAGCTTGAAGAGTCGGGCTTCCGGCTGGCCGTTGGTGAGCTTGCGCTTCGCTATGCCCGGTCCGCGCGGTATGACGACCTGATCCGGATCAGGACCTGGGTGCGCGAGGCCGCTTCACGGCGGGTTACCTTCGGCTATGCCATTGAGCTGGCTGAGGCGGGGACACTGCTTGCCACGGCGCGGACATCCATGATGGTGCTGAATGCAGGCATGGAACCTGCCCGCCTGCCAGCCCACGTTGCCGCGTTGCTCACGGTCACGCCGGACCCCGTTCGACTCGGGCTGTAACTGTGGAGGATTGATGCGTCTGATCGCTGTGCCCCTGGCGTGGGTGGGCCTCGGCCTCCTGCTGTCGACCAGCCCGGCCGTGAGGCCGGCGGCTGCCCAGCAGAGCGCGCTGGTCGAGGTGCTGGCCCCTGTCCTTCAGGCCGAGGACAGCCGTCACTTCGATGACGCGACGCTCACGGCGGCGATGAGTCATCCGGATTCATTCGTTCGCAGCACCGCCGCGGTCGCCATCGGCCGGATCGGCGATGCGCGGGGCCTCGATCTGCTCATTCGCGGCATGGCCGATCCCGACACCACGGTGCGCCTGGCCGCCGTCTTCGGGCTGGGCCTCCTCCGTGATACCGCGGCCATCGCGCCGATTCTTGAGCGCCTTCGCACCGAGCCGGTCCTCGACATCACGAGTGCCGTGGAAGCGATGACCACCCTGGCCAAGATTGGCGGGCCCCAGGTCGGCGACATCTTCCGCTCGATTCTCGACGGCCGCGCGGCGCTGGACCTGCCGGCGCTCGAACTTCTCCGGCGCCAGATCGCCATCGAGGCGTGGCGGCTGGGGCCTGATGCCCCTGTCGCCTCGCTCCTGCCTCTGGTCACCGATACCAGCAGCGACATGCGCTGGCGCGCGGTGTACTCCCTGAGCCGCCTGCGACCAGTCTCCGCCGCCCGGCGGCTGGCTGAAGCAGTGCGCGATCCGCTGCCCTACACGCGAGCGGCTGCCGTCCGCGCGTTCACCCGCGCGTATGTGGATAGCGCCGGTCTTGGCCGGACCACGGTCACGCGGCTCTTCACGCCGCTCCTTACCGATGAGAATGACGGCGTGCGGATCGCGGCACTCCGAGCCGTGGGTTCACTGGGCGACACCAGCCTGGTTGGGCGCGTGGCCGATCGTCTCGATGATCCGCTCCCCAACGTGCGGGTGGCGGCAATCGCAGCGCTGGGAGACCTCGGCGGACCGCTCGCCGCGCGTGAACTGGACAAGGTGCTGGCCGGGAAGCCGGTATTCGCGATCGGTCGCGCGGCGCTGATTGCGCTCGCGCGCGTCGACAGTGCCGCGGCTCGTCCCAGGCTTGCGGCCTGGGCAGCGCGACCCGACTGGGCGGGACGAATGGCGGCGGCCGAAGCGGGCGAAGCCGTGGCCGGTCGGCCGGCCCTCCTGAACGACCGCGACCCCAGGGTGGCCGCAGCCGCATTGCTCGCGTGGTCGTCCGGTGCAGCGGCGCCGGGAGCCGACGTGCTGGCGGAGGCGCGGGCCCGGCTTCGATCGCCCGATGCCGTGGTCCGCGCCGTCGCTGCCGGGATCCTGGCGCGGATCCACGACCCTTCCGATGTGGGCCTCCTGGTGGATGCATACGGCCGGGCGGCCCGCGATTCATTCCCCGATGCGGCGCTCGCCGCGCTCGATGGGCTGCGGCAGATATCCGAAGCCAGCCCCGCGGCAGCGGCCGATGTGCAGCGGCTCTTCCTCAGCCGTGCACGCCGGCCCGACGATTACGTCATTCGTGCATGGGCCGAGTCGGCCTGGCCCGCGGCAGCGGCCCGCTGGGGCCCGGCATATCCGCTCGATCCGGGCCGAACGCTGCAGGATTACCGCGAAATCCTCCGGCGCTATGTTGTCGCTCCTGACTCGGTCCGGCGGCCGCACGTCACCATTGAAACCGAGCAGCGCGGCAGCATCGAGCTTGAACTGATGGGGCCCGAAGCCCCGCTGACCGTCGCCAACTTCCTGTCGCTGGTGGATCGCCACTTCTTCGACGGGAACCGCTGGCACCGCGTCGTCCCCGACTTCGTGGTCCAGGATGGCGACCCGCGCGGCGACGGGTGGGGCTCGTCCGGCAGTCCGATTCGCGACGAAATCAACCGGCAGCGCTACATCCAGCCGTTGATCGGCATGGCACTTTCTGGCCCCGATACGGGAAGCAGCCAATGGTTCATCAACCTGAGTCCCCAGCCGCACCTCGACGGCACCTACACGGTGTTCGGCAAGGTCGTGGCCGGCTTCCCGATCCTGTCACGCATAACCCAGGGCGATATCATCCGCACCATCCGGCGCTGACCGGCGCGCTGCGCGCCGCAGCGCTGCTGGTCGGACTTCTCGGGCTCGCCCGCCAGGCCCGCGCGCAGTTCTTCGAATTCGGCGAAAACAAGATTCAGTACCGTGAGTTCGACTGGCGGACCCTGCGCGGTCCGCACGTCGACCTCTACTACTATCCCGAGGAGGCAACCCTCGCGGCGAGCGCGCTGCAGTGGGCGGAGGCCAGTTACGACACGCTGGCGCTTCGGTTCGGGCATGAAGTGGCCACCCGCATCCCGCTGGTGATCTACGCCTCGCACATCGACTTCGAGCAGACCAACATCCTGCCGTTTGTGCCGCCGGAAGGACTCCTGGGCGCCACCGATTTCATGAAGCGCCGTGTGACCATGCCGTTCCGCGGCAACCTCGCCGAGTTCCGTAACACCCTGCGCCACGAAATGGTGCACGTATTCCAGTTCAGCATGATCAGCGAGGCGTATCATCGGGCACCAAGGGCGCCGCAGTTCAACGCTCCGCTCTGGTGGACCGAAGGACTCGCCGAGTACTGGTCGGGCGGACAGGATGCGCGCGACGAGATGATGCTGCGGGACCTGACCTACTCGGGGCGGCTCCCCTCCATGGACCAGCTCCGATACTACACCGGCTTCCTGGTCTATCCCCTTGGCGGCCGCATCCACCAATGGCTGGCCCAGACCTATGGCGCGTGGCGCGTGGCGCTGCTGTATCGCGAGCTTAACCGGTACGCCTCCTTCGAGGATGCCGTGGCCGGTATTTACGGCAAGTCGCTGGATGAACTGAACGAGGCGTTTCAGTACTACATGCGACAGCAGTACTACCCTGCAGCGGCCACCCACGCGCCGCCCGCACTGCTGGGCCGCGAGATTGCCGAGCTCGCCATCAAGCCTGCCTTGCGTGCGCTATCCACCGAGGGCGACAGCGCGCCCGAAGCATTCTACACATCGCCCGCCACGGGCTACATGACGGTGTACCGAAGACGGCTGGATACGCTGGGCCCGCAGCGTGAGGTGGTTGCGGCAGGGAAGTCGGAAGGGCTCGAGTCGATGCATCCATTTGACAGCCGGGTGGATGCGGGCCGGCCAGGGTACCTGCTTTTCAGCGCGCGCTATCACGATCGCGACGCGCTGGTTGTCTGGGACCTGACGCGGGACCGGCTGGCGGGCCGCTACCAGTTCCCCGGGATTGTCTCCATCCTGTCGCCCGCCTGGATGCCGGACGGGCAGAGCATCGTCTTCAGTGGCCTGGCGGACAATGGCATGTCCGACCTCTATCGAGTCTCGGTGCCGGCGGGCACGCTCACGCACCTGACCGGTGACAGGTACCAGGACCTCGATCCTGCGCCCGATGCGACCGGGCGTCGTGTGGTGTTTGCCTCCGACCGCACCGCAGGCGGTGAAGCCGGTGCTGTCAATCTCTTCATGCTCGATCTCGAGTCCGGGAACATACGTCAGCTGACGGCCGGCCAGTGGGTGGATGAAACCCCGGCGTGGGGCGCCGATGGGCGAATCTATTTCACCTCGAGCCGCGGCGATGTGCTCAACATCTGGTCCATGGACACGCTGGGCCACGGCCGACGGGAGTCATCGGCGTGGAGCGGGGCATTTGACGCGGTGCCATTGCCGGGCGGAGGGCTCATCGCCGGCTCCTTCCAGCACGGCAGCTTCAACATCTATCGACTGGCGCCCGATTCCGCCGCGGAAACGGAGACCTTCGCGCTGGCGCCGCACGCGACCGCGGGCGAGTGGACATGGGAGGCTCCCACCGAGGTCGCCACGACCGACACCACCACGGAGCGCTATGACCGGCGGATGACGCTCGACTTCGCCACCGGGGGTGTCTCGGTGGCTCCCGGCTATGGCGGTGTGCAGGGCGCCGCATTTCTCCTCTCCGACCTCCTTAATGATCATCTGCTCTACGGCAGCATCGGCTCGTTCCAGAGCCAGGAACTCGGATCGTTCTTCGAGAACCTGAACGGAAGCCTCGTCTACGTGAACCAGCGGCATCGCATCAACTGGGGTGTGGGTGCCTATCGCTTTGCCGGCCGGGTGTTCGAGGGCGACCTCTTCGCGTCCTACGAAGAACGCTCCGAGGGAGTGCTCGGCATGCTCCGGTATCCGCTCTCGCGCTACTCACGGATCGAGGGCACCGTCACCATGGAGCACTCGAACCGCTTTGACTTTGACCTGCCCACGGTGGAGGATCCGCGTCGCGAAGGCTGGATCGGGTCCAACTACATCAGCTATGTCCACGACAATTCCCTCTGGGTGCCGACCGGTCCCATCGATGGGTTCCGGTTCGCCCTCACGGCCGGTGTCGCGAGCGATTTTTCGAACGCCCGCTTCGACAACTATCTCCTGAGCGCCGACGTGCGGCGCTACTTCCGGCTCGGCCGGCGAGTGACCTATGCCACCCGCCTGTTCGGATTCTGGAGCGGCGGCGACCGGCCGCGCCGCATCAACATCGGTGGTACGACCGGCATGCGGGGCTACCCGAATTTCGGCCACATCATCGGCGCCAAGACGTGGATGGTGAACCAGGAGCTCCGATTTCCGTTGCTCAACCGGCTGGTGCTCGGCACTCCGGCAGGGGACATCGTCTTTCCCGAGTTTCAAGGCGCGCTGTTTGCCGACCTGGGACAGGCCTGGCTGATCGATCGGGACGGTCGGCCCATGCTTGGCAGTCTCGGCGGAAGCGTGCGCCTTGCGCTGGCGCCGCTCGTGGTAGTCCGGATGGACGCCGGCATGCGCTTTGGGGGCAATGACAGGTTAGGTTACGGACTCAGCCCGAAGCAGCGGGATCGGGGATTCTTCCAGGTCTTCTTTGGCTATAACTACTGATGGCGCAACACTTTCTTGTTGACCGCCGGTGGGCGGCTTCCTATCTTGCCATTGCCCTTGCGGCCTGCACCGTGCGCTCGCCGGTGCCCACGGTCGCGCCGGATGCTCCGCAGGCATCGGCGGTGCAGGTGAGCCGCTGGGTGGCGCGAACGGCGCCTGAGGCGCACCAGGTACTCAAGTTCCGATGGCAGATTCAGGATGACCGGGGGGCCGCCGGCGGCCGCGGATCAGCACGGGTCGCCGCCCCCGATTCGGTTCGTCTCGACGTCGCGGGTCCACTCGGCAGTGGACGCGGTGCCGCGGTGGTGGTGGGCGATTCGGCGCAGTGGACCGATCCGCCCGATATCATTCACCGGCTGGTGCCCAGTTATCCGCTCATGTGGGCCATGCTCGGCGTCATGCGCTCGCCGCCGGCCGATGCCGCGGCGCGCGGCCTGGAAGACTCCACCGGTGTCCGATGGCAGTGGAGCAGCGGGACCGACACCGTGCGCTATGCCTTGGCGCAATCCGGCGCTACGCTGCGGGCGGAGGCGCGAAAGGGTGGCGAACTGGTTGGATGGGTCGAGACCACGTTCAGCGCCGACAATGAACCACGGCGCAGCCAGTTAGTCGCGCCGTCGGCGTCCACCAAGCTCACCCTCACCTTCAGCGAGAGCGAGTCACCTGATTCCTTTCCGCCGGATCTCTGGCGCCCTCCTCAGCCTTAGCATTGTCCTGCTCGGGGCGTGCTACGGTTTCGCGGGGGGCGGATTCCCGCCGGAGATCCACACGGTGGCGGTCCTGCCATTTGACAACCGCACGCCTGAGCCAACCCTGACCCAGGAAGTGAACGCCGCGGTGCGCGACGCGGTCGAGGGGCGGCTGGGACTGCGCGCCGCCGGTGAGGATCAGGCCGACGCCATCGTGCGTGGCAGCATCCAGCGCTATGAGCCGGACGTGCCGGTTGCGTACACCGGCAATGACGTCGGCAATTCGGTCAACGTCACGCGCCGGCTGGTCCAGCTGACCGTCAACGTGGAAATCGTGGACCAGAAGCGGAACCGCACCCTGTGGCAACGCTCGGGACTGCTGGTGGAAGGGGACTACGAACCCGGCAGCCAGACGGAGCAGGAGGCGCGGGACGAGGCGCTCGAGAAACTCAAGGTCACGATCGTCGAAGGGGCGCAGTCCCAATGGTGACCCGGTCGCGGCGCGGCAGCAGCACCCTGGGATGCCTCGTATCGCTGGCGCTCTTTGTGGCCGCGCTCTACTACGGCGTCAACATTGGCGAAGTGTACATCAAGTACTACCAGTTGCTGGACGAAATGCAGTCGCAGGCGCGCCTTGCGCCCAGTCTTTCGGACGCTGTCATCCAGCGCCGCATCCTCGACAAGGTGGACGAACTTGGCCTGCCGGACGAGGCCCAGAATGTGTCGGTCACGCGAAGCTCACGGCCGGCGCGCATCGTGATCGAAACCAATTACTCGGAAACGCTGCATCTTCCACTCATCACTCCCACCTTCCATCTGCATCCCCGCGCCGAAGAAGGCCTCTGACGGGGAGCCTTCCGACAGGGCATCTCAATGAGCAGACCCGATCAGCGCGCCCCTGACCAGTTGCGGCCGGTGGTGCTGGAACGCGGTGCCAATCCCTACGCCGAAGGCAGCTGCCTGATCCGGATGGGCGGAACGCTGGTGCATTGCACGGCCAGCGTGGAAGAAGGGGTGCCCCCTTTCCGGAAGAACAGCGGCCTGGGCTGGGTCACCGCCGAGTACGCCATGCTCCCTCGCGCGACGACGGAGCGCACCTCGCGTGAACGCCATGGTCCCGGTGGCCGCACCCAGGAGATCCAGCGACTCGTGGGACGTTCGCTCCGCGCCGCGATGGGCACGATGGAATTCGGTGAGTACACCATTCGCATCGACTGCGACGTGCTTCAGGCTGATGGCGGAACCCGCACTGCGAGCATCACCGGCGGTTGTGTAGCCCTGGCGGATGCGTGCCGCTGGCTGGCCGAGCGCACCGGCCGGCCATCGGCGTTCGGCACGCTGGTCGCTGCGGTCAGCGTGGGAATCATCGAGGGTGAGCCACGTCTCGACCTGATGTACCTGGAAGACAAGGACGCGGGGGTGGATGCCAACCTCGTGATGCTCGAGCCGGACCAGTTCGTGGAGGTGCAGGGGACCGGCGAGCACGGCACCTTTTCGCGGTCGGAGCTTGACCGCCTGCTGGAACTTGGACAGGCAGGCATCAACCAGTTGTTCAATGCGCAGCGATCGGTGCTCGACGGATGAAACTGCTGGTGGCAACGCGAAATCCCGGCAAGCTTGCTGAAGCGCGACAATTGCTTGAGTCATTCGGGATCGCGGCGATGTCACCCGATGAAGCGGGTGTCACGTGGAGTGCAGCCGAGGACCTGCTGGAGCAGGCGGAGACATTCGAGGGGAATGCCCGCGCCAAGGCGGAATATTTCGCGAAGCGGGTAGGCTTGCCAACCGTCGCCGATGATTCGGGACTCGAGGTCATTGCTCTGGGCGGCGCACCGGGTGTCCGTTCCAGGCGCTGGGCCGGCGCCACCGGCAGCGCCGACGAGGTGGATGCAGCCAACAATCGGGAGCTGCTGAGGCGCCTGGTGGGAGCGCCCGAGGCACGGCGGCGCGCGCGGTACCGCTGCGTGCTGGCGTTGACGGAGCCGGGCCAACTCGTGCCGCGCATTTTCGAGGGCGTCTGTGCCGGCACGATCCTCACCGAGCCCCGTGGCACGGGGGGCTTCGGCTATGATCCGCTGTTCCTGAGCGATGACCTTGGAATGACGTTCGGTGAGGCCAGCCCCGACGAGAAGAATGAGGTCAGCCACCGCGGCCGGGCGTTCCGGCAGCTGGCAGAGGGACTGGGGAAGTAAGGCGCTGGCGCGCCACCATGCAGGTCAATTATTCTGTGGCCGTCATGTGTATCGCGGGGTGTGGCGCAGTCCGGTAGCGCGCCTGCTTTGGGAGCAGGAGGTCCCGGGTTCGAATCCCGGCGCCCCGATACAGGCGGGAAGG
>DASSHL010000123.1:0-7386 GCA_035692845.1 Gemmatimonadales bacterium | reverse complement strand
TACCTCTTCCTGGTGAGCGTGCCGATGCAGATTCCCGCCGCGCTCATCACCATGTCCGACACGCCGCTGTACCGGTGGTACGTCCAGGCACCGCGCACCTTCGGCCTCACGCCGCTGGAGGACCAGCGGATCGGCGGGCTGTTGATGTGGATCCCGGGCAATCTCTGGCTCTTCGGCGCCATCGCCGTGCTGTTCTTCCTGTGGAACCGGGAGCAGGAGAGCGAGGACGTGCGAGAGGTGCAGGCAGGGGCGATGGCGTTGGGGCTGAAGGCTGGAAGCTGAAAGCTGAAAGCTGAATCGGATCTGCCCTGCTAGGCCTTTGGCCTTTAGTCTTTAGCCTCCAACCCACATCTCCATGTCCCAGACCCACACCCCCAACTCCGACCACCGTCTCCTCGCCATCGGCGGTGTGCTGGCCGGGCTTGGCGTCGTCATGGGCGCCTTCAGCGCGCACCTGCTGCGCGATCGCCTCGCGCCCGACATGCTCGACGTTGTCCGCCTCGGCGCCCAGTACGAACTGCTGCATGGCATCGCCATCGTGGCCGTCGCGGGGGCGATGTCGCACTTCCATCGCGCCCGGCTCCGAGCCGCGTGCTGGTTGTTCGTCGCGGGGATCGTGCTCTTTTCGGGAAGTCTCTACGCGCTGGGGCTAACGGGCGCGGGTGCCTTCGGGGCAATCACTCCCCTGGGCGGTCTAGCGTTCCTTGCTGGATGGGTGATGGTAGTGCTGGGAGCCAGGAGACGGGAAGAGGGGAAGGCGAGATGACGAGAAGCGTTGCTTTCTCCAGATCTTCCTGTCTTCCCGCCTTACGTCCCGTCTTCCCGTCCTGCCGTCTTCCCGTCTTCGACCACCGCCATTCCCATCGCGTGATACCCGTTGTCCACGTAGACCACGGTGCCGGTGATCGCCGCGGCGAGCGGGCTCGCCAGGAAGGCGGCGGTGTGGCCCACGTCCTCCGCCTCGAAATGGCGGGTGAGGGGTGAGTTGGCCTCGGAGTACCTGATCATCGTATCGATGAAGCCGATGGCGCTCGCCGCACGTGAGGCCCAGGGCCCCGCGCTGATGCTGTTGACCCGCACACCCCAGCGGCGCCCTGCCTCGTACGCCAGCGTCCGTGTATCCGATTCCAGCGCGGCCTTGGCCGATGACATGCCACCGCCGTAGCCGGGAATCACCCGCTCGCCCGCCATGTAGGTGAGTGACAGGAACGAGCCACCGGCCCGCATCATCGGCGAGAGGGTGCGCACCAGCGAAATGTTGCTGTAGGCACTGACGCTCACGGCTTCGAGATACCCCTTCCGGCTCGTGTCCACCAGCTGCTTTTTCACCTCGGGTCCGTTGGCCAGGCTGTGGACCACGATGTCGAGGCCCTGTTCACCGAAATCGCTCCGAAGCCGATCGGCGAGTCCTGCGATGGTGAAGTCCCCCCGCTCCGTGTAGCGCTTGTTGCCGAGGATCTCCCCGGGCACGTCGTCCATCGCGTCGAAGGCGGCGTCGAGGGGATAAATCTTCTCGAACACCATCTTTCGCCCGTCGCTCAAGGTCATCGACTGATCCATCTTGCCGCGCTCGAGCAGTTTCTCGAAGATGCCCATGGCCGGCGGCCAGGTGCCCACGCACACGGACGCGCCGGCCTCGGCCAGCGACTTGGCGATGGCGAACCCGAACCCGCCATCATCGGCGACGCCTGCGACGAGGGCGCGTTTTCCGGAGAGGTCGATGGGGAGCATTTAGGGATTAGGGGTTAGGGGTTAGGGTTTGGGGCTTGGAGCTTGGGGCTTGGGACTTGGGACTTGGGACTTGGGACTTGGGACTTGGGACTTGACGCTGAAAGCTAAGGGTCTGGTGCCGATTCCCTAACCCCCACGCCCCACGCCCCATGCCTCACGCCGTACGCCCTACTCCAGCATCCCCCTCAGCACGCCGAGTGGCGTCTGTCGAGCCACGTCCAGGGCGGTCCAGAGTCCCACCAGCATCGTGACGACTGCGGTGGCGATGACGAGCGTGACCGCCGAGCCCACAGGAACGCTGAACGGCACCTGGAAAATCCAGTGGCTGAGCGACCACGCAGCCGAGCCACCCAGGAGCAGGGCGGCGAGGCCCGCGACGACACCGAGGGCTGCATACTCAACGAGCGCTACCGTCACCAGCTGGCGGCGGCTGGCGCCCAGGGTGCGGAGCAGGGCGGCCTCGCGAACGCGCTGGAAACGACTCGTCGCAATCGCGCCAACCAGCACCACGAGGCCAGTGAGCAGGCTGAACAGCGCCATGAACCGGATGGCCAGCGTGACCTTCCCAAGCAGGGTGGCGATAGCGCCCTGAATCAGGGTGAGGTCGAGTGAGGTGACGTTGGGATAGCGCTCCGCGATGCGCCGGGAAAGCAAGCCGCGGGACTCGGGACTCGGCACGCGCGCGAGCGTGACCCAGGTATGAGGTGCTTGCTCGAGCACGCCGGGCTGGAAGACGACGAAGAAATTGGGTTCGAAACGCGCCCAGTCCACCGTGCGGATGCTGGCCACGACGGTGGGAATCAGGGTGCCCTGGACATTCCACACGATGACATCGCCAACCGACACGCCGAGCTCACCAGCCACATCCTGCTCCACCGAGATGCGCGCAGTATCACCAGCGGGGCCGGTCCACCATCGTCCCGTGACCAGCGCTTCCGATGACACCATCGTATCGCGCCAGGTGGAGCGATACTCTCGCCGCAGCGCCCAGCGCGCCTCGCGCAGGGTATCCGCCTGCAGGGTGGATATCGCGACACCGCGTACCGAGGCGATCCGCATCGGGACGATGGCCACGGACGGCGAGGTGGCGATACCGGCAGCCGCCAGCATCGAGTCAGTGCCCGCGAGCTGTGATGGCTGGATGTCGAAGAAAACCATGTTGGCATTGGCCGACGACGGCGACGACACGTCCAGCGTGCGGAGGAGCGTGTGCTGTACCAGCAGGACGGTCGCGAGGAGAAAGGCGCCGAAGCCGATTGCCAGGATCACGGTGTTCGTCTGGTTTGACGGCCGGCGGAGATTGAGGATGCCTTGCCGGGCGGAGAAGGGCAGGGTCGGCGCGAGGCCTCGTGCCACACGCATGAGCAGGACGGCCGCGAGGCGGAGCATCGCCAATACCACGAGCACCGCCACGGCAAAGATGATCCCCGTGCGAAGACTCCGGGCCTGCCAGATGGAGAGCAGGACGATGGTGAGTCCTAGCGCCACGAGCGTGCCGATTCGCCACCAGTCGCGGCCGCCCGGGCGAGCGCTGGCGTCCTGGCGGAGTGCGGCGAGGGGCGGTACGCGCCGCACCTCGAGCAGCGGCAGCAGCGCGAAGGCCACCGCCACCCAGAGGCCCATGACGGTGCCGACGGCGGCTGCGGCCCACGAGGGGTGGAAGACGACATCGACCGGCACAAAGTCTCCCAGCAGCGCCGGCAGCGCTTTCTGCACGAACAACCCGATCGCCGCTCCGGCAATGCTGCCGGCCAGCGCAAGGAGGCCGGCCTGCACGAGATATACGCCGACCATCTGGCCGGAGGTGGCACCGAGGCATCGCAGCATCGCCACTGACTGGAGCTTGCCGCGGATGTGCACGTGTACTGCGCTGGCCACTCCCAGCCCGCCCAGGAGAAGTGCCACCAGTGCTACGAGCGCGAGAAAATTGCCGAGGCGAGTCAGGGCATTGTCGAGTCGCGCCTGGTCATCGGCCACGGTGTGAAGGCGGACGCGCAGGTCCCGCAAGCGTGGGCGCCACTTTTCCGCGATCGACTGCGCATTCCCGCCCGGCGGCAGCCGGACAAAGACGGCATGCTCGACCCGGGCACCGAAGCCGAGGAGGCCGGTGGCGTCGAGATCGGCGCCGCGCATGAATGCCCGGGGGCCGAACGCATTACGGACTCCCACGTCGCCGGGTACGGCGGCGATCGTGCCGATGACCTGCAGCCGCGTCTCTCCCACGGTGATGCTGTCGCCGGGGCGAACGCCGAGCGAGGTGAGGAGTGACGGATCCACGATGACATGGCGGCCGGCCTGGAGCTGGCTCCACGCGCTTGCAGGAGTGGTCTCGATGGAGCCATAGAAGGGCCAGCCCCCGGTGACAGCGCTCATCTGGGTGAGCCGGGCCGTTTCGCTGGCGCCAGCGTATGCCATCGCGCTGAAGCTGGTTACCTCCGATTCGGTGCCAGCAATCGAATCGAGAGCGTTGCGGGCCACGTCCGGCAGGGGACCCCGCGCCTCGAAGGAGAGATCGGCGCCGAGGAGCTGCCGGGCCTGGCTCGCAATCGAATCGCGCAGGTTCGCGGTAAAACCATTGATGGCCACCAGCGCTGTGACGCCAGCCGTGACGCCTCCGGCGAGCAGGAAAAGCCGCCGCCAGCCCGCGCGCATGTCGCGCCGCGCCATGCGCAGGACAAATGGGAAGGTCATGCGGCGCTGTCGCTCACGATCGCGCCATCCGAGAGCTGCACGGTGCGACGGGCCTGGTGGGCCAGGTCCTGGTCGTGCGTGACGAGCACGAGCGTGGTACCATGGGCCACGTTGAGCTCGCGCATGAGTGCGATGATGGTGGCGCCGGTCGCGGCATCGAGGTTTCCGGTCGGCTCATCGGCGAAGAGGATCCTGGGCGTATTGACGAACGCCCGGGCGAGTGCCACCCGCTGCTGCTCCCCGCCCGAGAGCTGGGCGGGGTAGTGCTGTTCCCGGCCACCGAGCCCGACCGATGCGAGCAGCCGCCGGGCGCGCGGCTCATCCGAGCGACCAAGCAGCTCGAGCGGCACCAGCACATTTTCCAGCGCGGTGAGCGTCGGTACCAGCTGGAAGGACTGGAACACGAAGCCGACCCGCTCGCCGCGGAGGCGGGCCCGGCCATCTTCCGTGAGCGTATCGAGCCGCACGCCATCCAGCGTCACGTGGCCGCTGCTGGGGCGGTCGAGCCCGGCCAGGAGGCCCAGCAGCGTGGTCTTGCCGCTGCCACTGGGTCCCACGATGGCCAGGAATGCGCCGGCCTCGACCGAGAGGGTGATATTCTTGAGGACCGTGAGCGGTTGCCCGCCCGACTGATATTCCCTGGTGAGGCCTTCACAGCTGATCATCATCAACCCTGGGGTTTCGGAATCCTGCAAAGATACCTGACCATGTCGCTGATGCTGCTGGCAGCTGCGTGCGGCGAACGGGCGCCCGCGCCGGAGCACAGCGCAGGGACGACGGCTGATTCCGCCGATACGCGGCCGGTCATCGTCTTCCTTGGCACCAGTCTTACGGCGGGCCTCGGGCTCGATCCATCACAGGCGTATCCCGCGCTGATCCAGCAGAAGCTCGATTCGGCCGGGCTGGGCTATCGCGTGGTCAATGCCGGCGTGAGTGGCGAGACGTCATCGGATGCGCGTGCCCGGATTGGGTGGCTGCTGCGGATGAACCCTGCGGTGCTCGTGGTGGAGACGGGTGCCAATGATGGCTTGCGCGGGCTCAGCGTGGACGCGCTGCGTGCCAACCTCGACAGCATTCTTGCAACTGCGGCGCGACACCAGCCGTCTCCCCGACTCGTGGTGATCGGGATGCAGGCGCCGCCCAACCTTGGCCAGCGCTACACGAACGCCTTTGGTGAGGTTTTTTCGGCGGAAGCGGCACGGCATGATGCCGCGCTGGTGCCGTTTCTGCTGCGAGGCGTCGGCGGCGTGGACTCGCTCAATCAGGGAGACGGCATACATCCGACGGCGGCGGGCCAGCGGATAGTGGCGGAGACAGTATGGAAGGTGCTGGCGACGGTTCTGAGTCGCGCGTCGTAGGTCATGCGAGAGCGGGCTGCGTGGTCTCGACGCAGGCACGTCCGCCCCGGAACTGCGTTCCCGCAGCGTGTCATGGGGCGCCGGCTTCGGCAGGACCGATACCACCCCACCCGTCCCCGGTGCGGTCGTGCCTGCGCCAGCGCCCCACTCCACGCTGCGACACTAGATCCGCTCTCTGCTCTCCGCTCTCAGCTCTCACTCCCCCAGCCTCACCACCCCAAACCGCGCATCCGGCTTCCGGGCATATCGCAGATCCATGATCTGCACCGTGTAGCGGCCCGCAGTGCTATCCACGATGAATGTGGGAAACCGTGCCCAGCTGAGGAATTCACGCCCGCGCAGTGAAGCCATTGCGCTGGCGACCGCGGGATGCGAGGGTGGCAGAGCCGGGAACTGCTGGATCGAGGCCGGCGCGACGTGAGGCGTACGCAGCCAGTCGAACCGTGCCGTCCGATAGACATCTCCCTGCTGTACTACCACATCCTTGCGGAGTGGATTCAGGAAGACAGGCCCGGCCATGACGCGCTGGATCGCGCCGGGATGGAGCGCCTCGAGTTCGCGCACCGCTTCCTGCTCGGCCGCGCGACTGCCGGCGAGCATCGCGACGATGTACGCCAGCGTTACCGCCAAGGCCAGGCGCGCGGGCCGCTCCGGCGTGACGTTGCGCTGGCGCGAGCGCCGCTGCGAGCGGCTGGCCCACACGCCGATCCCCAGAATCAGGATCATCCAGGGATCGACGATGAAGAGCGCATTGCCGTAGGTCCACTGACGGTTCCACGGCAGCAGCCAGCGCACGCCGTAAGTGTTGAGGGTGTCGAGCAGTGGGTGGCTGAGGATACCGACATAGGCCAGCAGCAGGATTTGTCCCGGACGCATCCGCGATGGCAGTACGGCCGAGCTGAGCTTGCGGGACAGCGTCTCCAGCAGGATCAGCGCGAGCGTAAGCAGCAGCGGGAGCACCACCAGCGCCACGACACCGTGGGTCCACCCTCGGCGCCAGTAGAGTGCTGCTTCCGGCCCATTGATGTACGACAGGACATCGAGGTCAGGCAGGTTGGCGGCAATGAGCAGCGTGGCATAGCCCATCGCCGTCCGGCGGGCGAGGCCACTCTCGGCCAGGGCCGCGCCGGCCAGGGTGTGGCAGACGTTGTCCATGCGCTCAGGCGCGCTGCTGGGCCATCATTCCAGCGCCGCGTCCAGTTCCATGGGGACGTTATTCTTGAGCGCCTGGGACACGGGACAGCCGTTCTTGGCATCTTCGGCGGCCTTCTTGAACGCGGCGGCGTCGATGCCCGGCACCACGCCACGTACCTTCAGCTTCATGCCGGTGATCCGGAATCCGTCGCCCACCTTCCCGATAGTGCACTCGGCTTCGGTGGTAATACGCGTGGGCGGTGTACCCGCCGCTTCGAGTCCCAGCGACAGTGCCATGCTGAGGCAGGACGCGTGCGCGGCCGCGATCAGCTCTTCCGGGTTGGTGCCCTTGGCCCCCTCGAACCGGGTGGCGAACGAATAAGGCCCACTGAATGCGCCGGAACCCGCCTCGAACCGACCCTTGCCGGACTTGAGCCCGCCCTCCCAGACTGCCTGTGCCTTGCTGCTTGGC
>DASSHL010000122.1:0-5274 GCA_035692845.1 Gemmatimonadales bacterium | reverse complement strand
GTCCGAAGCAGGATCGAGCGGATCACCCATTCGCTTCGTGCGCATCAGGGCAATGAATCGTTCGGTAAACTCGGCGAGTGCCGGTTGTGCTACGATGAACCGCTTGGCCGAGATGCAGCTCTGGCCACTGTTGATCAGGCGGGAATTGACGCACGTCGTCACGGCCTGCTCCATGTCCGCATCGTCGAGCACCAGGTAGGGATCAGAGCCGCCCAGCTCAAGCACCGTCTTCTTCAGTACTGCTCCCGCCTGGCTGGCCACCGCACGGCCAGCTGGCGTGCTGCCGGTGAGCGTGACGGCGCGAACCAGCGGATGCTCGATGATGCGCTTCACGTGCTCGCTCCCGACCAGCAGCGTGCGGAACAGTCCATCAGGCGCGCCCGCCCGCCGGAAGATCTCCTCAATCACCAGCGCGCACCCGGGCACGTTGGACGCGTGCTTCAGCAGGCCAGCATTACCAGCCATCAGCGCCGGCGCCGCGAACCGATAGACTTGCCAGAGCGGAAAGTTCCACGGCATTACCGCCAGCACCACACCGAGCGGCTGAAAGGCCACGTACGACCGGCGGGCATCCGTCGGGATGACATCGGGTGCCAGGTGGCGCTCGCCATTATCCGCGTAGTACTCGCAGACCCACGCACACTTCTCTGCCTCGGCCACGCCCTGCTTCACCGCCTTGCCCATCTCGACCGCCATGAGGCGAGCGAGTTCATCCTTCCGCTCGCGAAGCATGCCGGCCGTGACACGCAGCAGCTCGGCTCGCTCGGCGAATGATGTGTCACGCCAGCCCTGCCAGGCGTTGGCGGCGTCCTGAATGGCGGAGTCGAGCTGGTCGGCCGTGAGTTCATTGTACGCCTGAATGACGTCGCCGGTGGCAGGGTTGACGGATATGAGGGACATCGTGTGCTCCACGAAAATTGTTTGCCCACCGCGTTGGCCGCAGTGTAGTTGCCTGTTCGCATGATAGCTGATTCGGCTATGTTTGAGGCGCCAACAACCGCAGGATGCCATGACCGATACCTCGCCGCCAGCACCGTCCCCCACCGATCCCGCCGAGTCCCAGCGCCGCATTCGCGCCGCGCTCATGGACGCGCGGAAGGTGGCGGTCGGCACCCACGCCGGCGAAGAAGTCCGGGTCCGGATGATGCACCCGGGCGCCTGGCTGCCGGAGGATGCCGCGGGCCGGCCGCTGGTGTACCTCGCCTCCATGAAGTCGGATCCCAAGATTCGCGAGGTGACGAGCCGTCCCGAGATCGCGCTGCTGCTGCACGAGTCCCCGACGGGTGAGGAGCACACCAGCTGGGAGATGGAAATCACCGGCCGCGCCGAGGTAGTGCGCGATGCGGCGGAACGGGAACGCGCCAAGCAGGCCACCATGCGCACGTCGTCGATCGTGCAATACCTCGAATCGGTGGGCCAGACCGACCTACTGGCGTTCGTGCGGGTGACGCCACGCTTCATGAAGCATCGAGTCTTTGGCGAGATCGTGGCGGGGCGGCCGCCCTCGATCATCGAATTCGCCAGCGCCGCGGCTGACCAGCCCGGCGACTGGGCCCTGCTCCGTCGCCGCCTGGGTATCTGGAAAGAAGCGGTGCGCTGGCCCTCGCTTACCGCCAGCGCAGCGTCAGTGGTGGTGGGTGTGGCCGCGGCATTCTGGGCAACAGGCGCCGTGCGCTGGAGCTGGGCCGTGCTCACCCTGATAGCTGCGGTGGCCCTGCAGGCGTGCACCAACATCAAGAACGATCTCGACGACCAGCTCACTGGTGCCGACGACCTCAACCGCACCCCTATCCTTGGCTTTACTGGCGGCTCGCGCGTACTCCAGCGTGGGCTGGCGACCCGCGCCGAACTGCTCTCGGCGATGGCAGGTCTCGGGTTGCTCAGCGCCACCATCGGCGCCTACTTCGCGCTGGCCGGACGGCCGACGGTGCTGCTGTTCGGGCTGGGGGGATTGCTGGTGGGCTGGACCTACACTGCGCCGCCGCTGCGACTGGCCAATCACGGGCTGGGGGAGCCGGCAGTGGGACTGGCCTTCGGCGTCGGCATCGTGTGCGGGAGTGCGTACGTGCAGGCGGCCACCGTGCCGCTGGCGGCACTGGCGGCATCGATCCCGGTATCGCTGCTGGTGGCGCTCATCCTCTTCATTAACGGCTTCCAGGACGCTGCCAGTGACGGCCTGGTGTCCAAGCGCACGGTCGTCGTCCGGCTGGGCGTCCGAAGTGCGAGCCGATTGTATCCGCTGATCGCATCCCTCGCCGCTGTCGCGCTGGTAGTCTTTGTCGCCGTGAAGCTGCTGCCGGCGCTGGCGCTGCTGGGATTGGCAGGTTTCCCATTGTTCCTGCGGGCGACGCGCGTGGTGCGGCGCAAGCACAGCGACGCGATGGAGCTGGTACCGGCCAATGCCTACACCGTCGTGGGGCACCTGGCGTGTACGCTGGCGCTGGCGGTGGGACTGGTCTGGGATCGCCTGGGGGGTGGGCTGCAGCCGGCCGTCATTGGCATCGCGGCTATAGGTGTGCTCGTGCTGCTGTACTACAACCATTCCATCAGCCGGCTGGCCCGCGCGTTCTACGGAGTGCGCGACGCCGTCGCCCGGAGCTAGGGACGAGGCCGGCAGCGTCAGGAGAACTGACGCCGCCGGCGCCGTTGCGTGCCGTGCGAGTCACATGTCGTGTTCCCTTCAGTCCCGAAGTCAGGCCGCCTGGACGCGGTCAGCGACAGGTGCCGGACGGCGTGCGGCCAGGTTGACAAACCCACCCAGGATGCCGAGTCCCAGCAGCAGCAGCGTGACGCGCGAGGTCCAGAGCGCCCCGAGCCCCAGGGCGGCGTCGAGCGAGAAGAGGCCAGCGCCGGTCAGCCCAAGGGCCAGGGCGCCCACGCCATAGAGCAGCGGCACTTCGATGCCGTTGGTGGCGGCAAAGACTCCGCCCTTCCAGTGCACGCTCCCAGCCGCCACGATCATCACCGACACCATCAGCGCAGCCGCAACCGGCGTGAACAGCCCGAGCAGGAGCAGCAGCCCGCTCAGCATCTCGGTGCCAGCAGCCATGCCGGCGAAGAGCCGGCCCGGACGGAAGCCGAGACTCTCGAAGAAGCCAGCGGTGCCGCGGAGGCCGTGGCCCCCGAACCAGCCGAAGAGCTTCTGGGCGCCGTGGCCCATCATGAGACCACCCAGCACCACTCGGCCGATCAGGAGACCGGCACTGAGCGTGAGGGCATCGGAAGCAGGAATGGCGAGCATTGGACAACTCCTTGCAAGTGGTAACGTTGACTGTTACAACAGCTATATGTCAAAAAAAGTTCAGCGTGCCCCGCGGACAGCCGCCAGCCCGCTGATCAGGCTCGCCAGCGTCCGCCCACTCACGTGGCCCAGGCGGCGTCGCTCTACCGCCTCGATCTCGGGCGTGACACGCGTGAGCAGCTGCCGCCCGGCCGGTGTGATCCGGGCCGTGACGTGTCGCCGGTCCCCGGGGTCACGCTCGCGGGTGATGAGCTCCATGGCCTCGAGCCGTTCCAGCATCCGGGGCACGTCTGGCACGCTGGCCACCATCCGCTCGGCCACTTCCCGTCCGCACAGGCCGGCCGCGCCCGCGCCCCGCAGGATCCGCAACACATTGTGCTGGGTGGAGGTGATGCCGAAGGGCTTGAGCGCATCAGACAGGTCGTGATCGAGCAGCGCCGCCGTCCGGAGGATGCTGAGCAACGCCTCGGTGGCGGCGCTCGGGAAGGGGCGAGTCTGCTTGAGCTCGGCTTGCAGGAGACTGGTCATGCCGGGAAGATAGGTGTTGTAACAGATAATGTCAACGGTCGACGGTCCATAGTCGACCGTAGACCGTAGACCGTAGACCCTGGACCCTGGGCCCTGGGCCCTGGTCTGGGAACGGCGCCGTCTACTGCGCTACCGTCGAGTCCTGCCCGCCCAGCTGCTGCCGCACTGCCTTGGCGCGCTTGAGGTGCGCCTCGAAGTTGGGCCGAATCGAGGTCAGGAACTGCTTCAACTCCGCGTTCTGGGCATTCGGGATGAGGGTGCCGTCGAGCGCGTCCAGTACCGCCTCATGATAGGCGATTTCACGGTCCATGTATGCCCGGTCGAACGCCGCACCTTCCAGGTCGGCGATGTTGTCATGGGCTTGGTCCGCGCCATCCTTCAGCTGCTTGCTGACGTCATTGTCCTCAGGCGTCACGCCCAGCTTCTGTGCCAGTGCCACCGCCGTGGCGTTCACTGCAGAGTGATCCCGGACCATCGTCTGGGCAAAGTCACGAATCGCCTTGGTCTTGCTCTTCTCCAGGGCGAACTTCCCCGCCGCGCTATCAATGGCGTCGGCCGTCAGGGCGATATCGGCGACCTTTGCGTCGTTGAGCGCTTCGGCAGACGTGCCGGCCGCGCTGTCGGCCGCAGGCGCGGCCATGCTCACACTGTCGCCGGGCGTACTGGCCGTGTCCTGCCGGCCGTTGGTCTGGCAGGCGACCAGCGCGACTGCCACCAATGCCGCCGCCGCAGTGCTGGGCAGGTGGTGATGCAATAACCGGTTCATGGAGAGACCTCCCTGGCTTTAGGTAATCGGTCCGGCTGCGTCGAGGCTACCGGACTTGGCGCGTGCCGACCGGTGTCAGCCGCCCGTCACGACTCCGCACGCAATCCGGTTCCCCGAGTTGCCGGAGGGGTTGCTCTTGTAGTCGTCGGCATTGGCATGGATCACAATGGCCGCACCGTCATCGTCAAGCAGCGCATTCTCGCCGTGCAGCGTGCCGCCCGGAGTGGTGGCCTGCACGTTGACGCTGCTGTCGGGTCCGACCGTGATGTTGGGCATGTCACCCAGGTGTGGGCCAGCCGGATTGTCGGTGCCGTGACCCTTGTTCGTGGGATTCCAGTGCGCGCCTGCAGATTCAAAGGATGGGCCTTCGCATTTTCCGGTCGCGTGGATATGGAAGCCGTGGTCGCCAGGAGGAAGGCCGACAAGCTGGCCGGAGACGCTGATCGCCCCGCCCGATTCGGTCAGGGTCAGGGTGCCGAGATCACGGCCACCGGTCCCCTGCATCTGGGCAGTCGCGGCGGCACCTGCGCCAGCCCCAGCCGCCATGGTGGTGTCGGGCGGTGCCATCGTCGTATCGCTGGCCGGCGGCACTGCCGTAGTGTCGCTCGGCATGACCATGGTCGTGTCGTGCGCGGGCGGCATCATCGTGGTATCGCGACGGGTGGTATCTGGCGTGGGAGCGGCCATGACATTGGCGTTCGCGGTGGTGTCCGCGGAACTGTCCACCGCGGCGGTATCC
>DASSHL010000121.1:0-2666 GCA_035692845.1 Gemmatimonadales bacterium | reverse complement strand
GGGACCGAGGCGCTTCTCCGCCCAGCGGCCATCGTCCGCGGCGTGGTACGGCTGCATGGACGCAATCACGCCCAGCTTGCCGAAGCGCGGCACATCCTGGGGGCGAAGGTGCTGGGCGTGTTCCACGCGGAAGCGGCGATCGCGCTGGCCGTGCGCCGTAAACACACTGTCGTAGATGTCGAGGATGAGCGCGTTGGCGCGCTCGCCGATGGCATGCACCACGACCTGGAGGCCGGCGCTGTCTGCCGCACCGATCCAGGTACGCAACGAATCTTCCGGCGTGACGAGCAGGCCGAACGTGGAGGGATCGTCCGCGTACGGATCGAAGAAGAGCGCCGTGCCGGAACCGAGCGAGCCGTCCACGAATCCCTTGACGCCAGCAACACGGATCCAGTCGTCGCCGGGGCCGTTGGCCTTCATGGAATCCGCCACGCGATGCCATCCGCCCAACGCGGGATAGAAACTGATTCGGGTCTTGAGCAGGCCAGCTTGCCGAAGGCGGCGCGCCGAGGCCACCTCAGCCCAGGGCGCCGAGACGGCGGAGACCGCGGTGACGCCCTTGGACGCGGCCCAGTTGGTGGCACGCATCATGGCGGAGTCCATCTGTTCCGGCGTGGCATCGGGCATGGCGGCGTATACAGCATCCTGGGCGCCATCTTTCAGCACGCCGGTTGGCGTGCGGTCAGCGTCGCGCACGATCGTGCCACCGGCTTCGTCGGGTGTGGCTGCTGACACACGAGCGGCCTTGAGCGCGAGACTGTTGGCGAGCCCCATATGTCCGTCGAGCCGGTTCACGAACACTGGATTGTTCGGCGTCACCGAATCGATCCAGTCACGCCTCGGCAGCGGCGCCCCGGCCCAGCGTTCGTGATCCCAGTCGCCGCCGGTGATCCACTCACCCGGCTTCAGGGTCTTCGCGTAGGTCTTGAGGCGCTGGATGAACTCGGTGGGTGTGGCCGCATCACGGAGATCCACGCTGGCAAGCTGGAATCCGCCGGAGGAGAAGTGTGCGTGGCCATCCATGAGTCCCGGAGTGACCAGGGCACGGCCATTGTCGATCACTTTGGTGGAGGCGCCGACCCAGGCGGCGAGCGTTGCGCTGTCGCCCACTGCGGCGACGGTATCGCCCACCACGGCCACGCCGCCGGCCCAGGGTGCGGCCGTGTCACCGGTCCAGACGCGACCGTACACCACCAGCTCTGCCGCAGTCGGCGGCGCCAGCGAACCGGCGGAATCGGATGATGATGCGCAGCCCGCGAGTGCCAGAGCCATGATTAGCGGTGCAGGTCGAAACATGCCGGGCCTTTCAGCGAAGTCGGGTGAGCTTGCGCAGTGCCTCGAGCCGTTCGAGGGCGCTGCCGCCGGACGCGGCCGGCGCGACGGAGAAAAGATCGCGGATATCCAGCAGGATCTCGAGCATGAGCTGGTCACGCTGGAAGGCGTTGTCGAGATCCCGCATGCGGGCCTCGGCGTCCGCCGCCTTGGCCTGCTCGTAGGATTCGCGATAGATGGATTCGAGATTCGCGAGGATTCGGTCGCGGGATCGCATTGCCTGTGGTCCGTGTAGGAATAGAAGTAGTTTACAGCAAGATGGGCAGGATGGGCAGGTAGAGTCGTCGGTCGTCAGTCATCGGTCGTCAGAAGTCTCAAGGCCGGGCATTGACGACTGATGGCTATTCACCAACGACGATCGACCATTGATGACCGAGGACAGACGACCGATGACTGACGACCGATGACCTCTCAAACCATCCTTCTCTTCACCGGCCCGCTCTACGAAGACCTGGAGCTCTGGTATCCGAAGCTTCGGCTCGAGGAGGCCGGGTTCCGCACCGTCGTGGCCGGCGTCACCATGGACGAGGTCCATGGCAAGCATGGCTATCCCTGCACGCCCGATGTCACCGTGGATGCACTGAGGGGGAAAGATTTTGATGGCCTCGTCATCCCCGGCGGATTCGCGCCGGACAAGCTCCGCCGCAGTGCCAAGGTGCTGGAACTGACGCGCGAGATCTTCGAGGCTGGCAAGCTGGTGGCCTTCATCTGTCACGCGGGCTGGGTCCCGATCTCGGCCAGGATCGTCAAGGGCAAGCGGGGAACCAGTGTCAACGCCATCAAGGATGACCTCGTCAACGCCGGCATGCTCTGGGAAGACAGGAGCGTGGTGGTGGACGGCAACATGGTCACCTCGCGGAACCCGGGCGACCTGCCGGATTTCATGCGGGAGGTGTTGAGGGCGCTGAGAGCTGAGAGCTGAGCGGTAAGAGCGTTATCTTCCTTCGACTCTCGACTCTCGACTCTCGACTCTCAGCCCTCAGCCCATGTCCCTCTCTCCCCTGCAAGCCCGCGTCGATCGGTGGATCAGCCAGTTCGAGGAGGGCTATTTCCATCCCCTCACCAACATGGCTCGGCTCGCCGAGGAAGTGGGCGAACTGGCGCGCGACATCAACGACCGCTTCGGCCAGAAGACCCGGAAGCCGGAGGAGCCCGAGGGCGATCTCGCCATGGAAATGGCGGACATCCTGTTCGTGATCATCTGCATGGCCAACCGCGAGGGAATCAACCTGGACGAGGCGTTTGAGCGGATGATGGACAAGGTGGAGTTGCGGGACGCGAACAGGTGGACGAAGAAGGACGCGGGACTCGGGACGCGGGACTCGTAACTCGCG
>DASSHL010000120.1:0-8096 GCA_035692845.1 Gemmatimonadales bacterium | reverse complement strand
GTATAGACGACCTGCCCAGTCCGGTCGGCAATGATGATGAACGATGTCGCTGGCGGATCCCACGCCGCGGCCGCCGTGCCGGCATCGTCGTAGAGCACCATGAACGGCGGTGCCTCGTCCGCCACATACTGGCGCGCCTTTTCCCGCGAGTCGCCTACCGTCACGTTGATGCCGACGAAAGCCACATCGTCGCCAAACTCGCGGTGGACCGCCTTGAGGCGGGGCAGCATGGCCGCGCAGGATGTGCACCATGACGCCCAGAACTCGATCAGCACCGGTTTCTGCCCGATGATGCTGCCGAGATCCACATCCTTGCCGTCGAGATCGTGAATCACCAGCGGCGACAGGGTGTCGCCCACTGCGATACCGGCCTCGTCCTGGCCCCGGGCGACTCCTGGCAAGACGAGCAGCGCGAGCAAGGTGAGCAGCACACCGGCTGGCTTCATCCGCCCGCGACCTCCACCATGGGGGCACTCGTTTCCACCCGCTGATACCGATTGGCCACGTAGTCCTCGAGGATCACCAGGAACTCGGGTACGATGTTGTCGCCCCGGAGAGTGACGACGAGCCGGCCATCCACGAACACAGGGGCCTTCGGCTCCTCGAACGTCCCGGGCAGCGAAATCCCGATATTGGCGTGCTTCGATTCACCCGGGCCATTCACCACGCAACCCATGACGGCGACTTTCAGTTCCTCCACGCCCGGCCGCTCCGCCCGCCAGACCGGCATTTTTTCCTTCAGGTAGGACTGGATATCCATCGCCATCTGCTGGAAGAAGGTGCTGGTGGTGCGGCCGCAGCCGGGGCAGCTGGTGACCTGCGGCATGAAGCTGCGGAGTCCGAGACTCTGGAGCACCTGCTGCGCCACCAGGACTTCTTCGGTGCGGTCGCCGCCGGGCGCCGGCGTGAGGGAGACCCGGATGGTGTCGCCAATGCCCTCCTGCAGGAGGATCGAGAGGCCGGCCGTGCTGGCCACCGTGCCCTTCATGCCCAGTCCTGCTTCCGTCAGGCCCAGATGAAGCGGATAGTCGCAGCGCGCGGCCAGCATCCGGTACACATCGACCAGGTCCTGCACTCCGCTCACCTTGGCACTCAGGATGATCCGTTCGTGCGGCATGCCTACCCGCTCGGCGAACGAGGCGCTCTGGAGCGCGCTCTCCACCATCGCATCCATCGTCACGTCGCGCGCGTCACGCGGTGCGGCGCTCCGCGCATTGGCGTCCATCATCTCGGTGAGGAGGTTCTGGTCGAGCGAGCCCCAGTTGACCCCGATGCGGACTGGCTTGTCGAAGCGCAGCGCCACCTCGAGGATGGCACGGAAGTGCTCGTCCTGGCGCTTCCCCCCCACGTTGCCGGGGTTGATGCGGTATTTCGCGAGCGCGCGGGCGCAGTCGGGATAGCGGGTGAGCAGCAGGTGACCGTTGTAGTGAAAATCGCCGATGACCGGAACTGTCACACCCAGGTCGGCGAGGCCGGCCACGATCGCGGGGACGGCGGCCGCCGCTTCGTCGTTGTTCACCGTTACCCGCACCAGCTCGCTGCCGGCACGGGCCAGCGCCGCGACCTGGCGCACCGTCGCCGCCACGTCGGCGGTGTCGGTGTTGGTCATGGACTGCACCACCACGGGGTGGCACGAGCCGATGGAAACGCCACCGACCTGAACGGTGGGCGTCTGACGACGGGTGATTATTGCCATGGGGGAAATATAAGGGGCTGAAAGCTGAAAGCTGAGAGCTAAAAGCCGAAGGCTGAAAGCTTAAAGCCTTTAGCCTATAGCCTTCAGCTCACAAACAGTTCCCCACGAACGCCCGCACATCCTCCCGCACATCGTAATAAATGGCCATAGCGTGGCCGGCACCCGGCGTCGTGCGGGTCATGACGTGCGGCAGGCCCGCGCTCCAGTCGCGGACGTTCCGGGCTCCATCGAACGGATCACTCTCCGACGAGGTGAGGAGTGCGGGCCAGGCACCGCTTTCGAGCGCGGCACGGATGCGGGCCACCGCGTCGGCGCCGTGCGCGAGCGCGCCCGCCGCGCCCAGCGTGACTACGCCGCGCAGCTTCGGCACCCGTGGCGCCGCCAGCAGCACGCCGGTTCCACCCACGCTTGCCCCCACCAGGATCAGCGAATCCGAAATGAAGTTCTGGGCGGCGCCCCACGCGGCCACGCGGATGACGTCGTCGGCGATGCGGAAGAAGGCAATCTCGCCGGCACTCGCCATGAACGCGTCGCCGAACGCATTGGGAGAAAAATCACTCGGGGTGTCCGCCACTACCGGCCCATCCGGACCGAGAATGGATTCCCCGTGGCCGCGCTCGTCGAACGCGAGGGTGGCGACACCGAGGTCGAGCAGGTCGGCGATGAGAGGCTGGAAGGAGTGTCGGTCCGCCGGGTACTGGTGGGCAAGGACGGCGAGCGGCCACCGGGTGCGAGGTGAGCCGTCGGGATAGCGCAGCTCACCCTTGAGGACCAGGCCATCGGAGGCGCGGACCGACATTCCGATCGGCGCGAGGCCCGGCGTCATGTCACACGATGCCCAGCTGTGACAGCAGGCGGCGGTAGTCGGCGTCGGAGACAAGGCCCTTCTGGTGCAGCGGATCAATCGCCGCCATGATGTCGGCGCGATTGCCGTCAATCCGCCGGTCCCGCAACTCGGACACCATGCGCGCGAAGCGATGCTCGTATTCGTCGGGCTTGATCTCGCCGCTCGCTCGGCGGGACGACAGCCGCTCCAGCTCCTCGGCGACTCGCGCAGGGGAGATGGGCTTGAGGGAGGGCGGGGTTTCGTCGGGCATTGGGAGTTCCTCGAATGGAGGCTGTGGGCTGAAGGCTAAAGGCTGAAGGCAGAAAGCTGAAGGCGCGAAGCCTTCAGCTTTCAGCTACTGCCGAATCGAAAGTTAACCGGATTTACGCGCTCCGCTGCCGGCGGGGTTCGGCGGCGTCAGGATCGCCGGCTCGGGTGCGGAGGTCGGACGTGTCGCCTCGTTCCCACCCGCCCCGGAACTCGAAGTGGCGGGTATCCAGCAGCCGGTCCCCGAGCACCACGGTGCCGGTGAGCTGAAGGTGCCAGAACAGCATGCGCGCGCCCACCTCGGCCGCCGGCGTCCAGACACCAGACTGGACCGGGGGATAGAGGTGCGCGTACTCGGCTCTGAGACGTGCTTCGCGAATCGTGGAGTCCATCGAGACCCCTCGGGCACAGGATATGGCAATCACCACGAGACTATGACGGCAGGACCATTCACTATACGGTGGCCCGGCCGCCCGGTAAAGGGCCTATTCGGCGATCACCACCTCGCCGCTGCCCTCGCCGCGCCGCAGGAGTAGTGCCAGCGGGAAGGCGAGCGCGAAGAGCACGGCGATGAGATAGAGCACCCGGTCATAGGCGAGCACCGCAGCCTGCTGCTGGATGGTCTGGTGCAGAATGGCAAGGGCTCGCTGCTGCGCCTCCGCCGCCGAGGCGCCGAAGTGCTGCATGGCTGCGGTCACGGCGCTAAGCCAATGCCGGGCCGTAGCATCGAAGGGGGTGACATGGCTGGTGAGCACCGCGAAATAACGGCTCGTCCCACGGGAGACCTCGGTCGCAGCAATCGCGATGCCAACGCTCCCGGCCACCTGGCGCACCACGTTGTAGAGCCCGGTCGCGGCGGTCAGCCGCCGTTTCTCAATGGTCGCAAGAGCCGCCGTACTGAGGGGTACAAACAACAGGCTGAAGCCGAGTCCCTGCCACACCTGGGGCCAGAAGATGTCCCAGAACCCGGTGACGGACGTCATGCGCGAGAGATCCCAGAACGAGTAGGTGCTCACCAGCAGCCCAACGAGCACCATGACCCGGGGGCCAAGCCGGTTGTAGAGCCGACCAGCCACCGGCATCCCCACCGCCATGGCCAGGCTGCGCGGCATGAGCGCGAGCCCCGATTCAAATGCGCTGTAGCCGAGAATGGTCTGCAGGAAGAGCGGGAGGATGAAGAGACTCGCGTAGAGCCCGAGCCCGAGGATGCCGCCGACCGCCGTGGCCGCGGTAAACGGCCCATTCTTGAGCAGGCTCAGGTCCACGGCCGGGCGTTCGGCACGCAGCTCGTGCCAGATGAACACCAGCAGTCCCACCGTCGCGAGGATGGCGAGCGAGACGATGAGGCGGGAATCGAACCAGTCCTTCGACTCCCCCTTCTCGAGCATGAGCTGCAGGGCGCCGAGCCCCACTGCTAGCAAGGCGATGCCGCTCCAGTCCATGCCGCCCTTCTTCCGCTCGAGGAAGGGCGGGTCGTGAATGAAGCGCTGCACCAGGAAGAAATTCAGGATCCCAATCGGCAAGTTGATGTAGAACACCCACGGCCAGCTGTAGGTATCGGTGAGCCAGCCGCCCAGCGTTGGCCCCAGCGCGGGAGCGATGACCACGCCCATGCCATAGACGCCCATCGCCATGCCCTGCTCTTCGGTGGGAAAGCTCTCGCGCAGGATCGCCTGCGACACGGTCATGAGCACGCCGCCGCCCATGCCCTGGATCACGCGGAAGACGACGATCACCTCGAGACTGCGTGCGAGGCCGCAGAGCATGGACGCCACCGTGAAGAGCACGACCGAGATCTGGTACATGCGCTTTCGCCCGATCTGCTCGGCCAGGGTGCCGAGGATGGGCATGATGATCACGTTGGAGAGGATGTAGCCGGTGACGACCCAGGCGATCTCCTCGATGGAGGCGCCGAGCGTGCCGGCCATGTCGGGCAGGGCGACGTTGACGATGCTGGAATCGAGCACCGCCATCATGGTGCCGGTCATGACCGTCCCTGCCACGACCCATTTGTTGACGCCGGCTTCGACGCTCATGCGGCGGGAGAAGTGCGGAGCATGACGCAATATAGAGGCGGACAGATGGACAGATGGGGCGTTGGACAGATTGACCGCTGGACCGGGCTCAACGGTCGACCCGGGGCCCGGGGCTCGCGTGTGTTCCGTTCCTCGCGCGGGTCGTCACCGCTCGAGTCCCGATTCTCGGGGAGCATCCATGTGGCGGATCCTCCGGCCACCTTGCTGGGCGATGATCACTCTGGGCGCCTTGCTGCCTGCGGTCGCCCTGGCGCAATCTCGCGACCTGTGGCACCAGTTTGCGCTGCTTCAGGATTCCACGGCCGCCATCACTACTCCTGCCCTCGCAGCCCAGCTGGATGGACAACAGCGCGCAGCGTTACGGGCCCAGACCACCGATCCGGTGCTGTTGATCCGCGCTGGCCTGGCGCGGCGTCGGCTGGGCCAGTTGTCCGAGGGCCGCACGGCGCTCGACGAAGCACAAGGCCTCTTCGACGAGGCGGTGCTCCACGCGCCCACCACCTGGCCCTGGTACGGACTCGCCCTGGCCGACCTCACGCTGGACAGTACTGACGCCGTCGTCAAGCGGTCCATGCACTCAGGCGCAGGCGTGTACTACCACGACGCGGCGCTGCACGCACTAGGCAAGGCGCTCGAGGCCGACTCGTCCTTCATGCCCGCCGCGGAACTGCTGGGCGAGATCCTCCTGCCTTTCGGCGAACGCTCGCTGAATGATGAACTCAAGCGCGCCGTGCGCCGTGCCGCCGCGAGCGACCAGGCGGCGTCGCCGTGGCTTGCACTCGGCCGCCTCTACCGGAACATGCACCAATCCGATTCGGCGATCATTGCGTTCCACCACTATGTGACCCTGGGTGGCGACTCAGGCCTCGGGCTGCTGGAGGAAGCGCGGTCACGTTTTGCGCGAGGCCAGGTGCAGGCCGCGACCACGGACTATTACACGGGCGCTCGCATGGCAGGCCCGCTCGCACGACAGCAGTATCGCCGGGATCTCGGTTGGGTGGCATCACCCGAGGAACTCGCGGCGTTCGATGCGGCTCCGCCTGACAGTCTGGAGCCGTTCGTGCACGCTTTCTGGGCCAAGCGCGACGCAGAGGAGATGCGGAGTCCCGGTGAACGCCTGCGCGAGCATGTGCGGCGATGGCGCTACGTCTTTGAGCATTTCCAGCTGAGCGCCCGCGCCGAGGGGACACCCCAGCGTGGCGGGGCGAGCTGCGGGCCGGGAATGATTCCGTCGCTCCGGGATGACCCGGCCAGCCATGCGTACAGCGCAACAACGATCGAGGGCGCCGTCCCTCCTGACCTTCAGCTCCTTGAGCCAGGCATCTACGCCGCGACGTGGCGCGGCAGGCGGCTGGTCGATGACCGTGGCCTGATCTATATGCGGCATGGGGAACCGGATAAGCGCGCTGCGGCCGCGCTCGAGCAGGCCCGCTACCGCTATCCGCAGGAGATGACCGTCGCCTCTTCTATCAGCGGGAAGGAGCACAAGTTTCTCGAGGAGCAGGCCAGCCGCCCGAGCGCCAATGGCGTGGTGAACGGAAAGGATGCCATGTCGCTGGCAGAGATGGCGCACGAAATGACAGGGCACGTTCAGGTACGCCCAGGTGGCACCCCAACTCAGACGGAGACGCGACCGAATGAGAGCTGGAAATACGTGACGCCCCATGGCACCCTGCTCTTCCACTTCTGCGGCAGCATGGCATTGGGCACCACCGCCGCGACGACCCTGGTCGAAATGCTGCCACTCAGCCCTGAGATGCTGGGTCCACGTTCCAGCCTTGACCCCCGATTCGGCGTGCTCGAAGGCGAACTGATGAACTTTCGCGCGGGACAGGGCAATCTCCCAGCGCACACACGCGAGCTGACACGGGAGCTGGTCGAAGCTGGCCGGCGTGACATCAGCATCGGACTCACCACTGACGAGTTCGCGCCAGAATTCAAGCACGACATCACGCCATTCACACAGTTCTACGCGGTGGGGCAGCCGGCGGCAGGCACCAGCGCACTGCTCGCTGTGTTCGCCTTTCCCGGCGAGGAGCTGCTTCCGACGCGGTCGCCCGACGGCAAGCTGGTCTATCCGATCTCATTTCGTCTCGTCGCCACGGACGCGGCAGGCCACATCGCGCGCATCGACACGACACGCTACTTCCTTGCCGCGGACACGCTCTTCGAAAAGCAGTATCTCTACGGGATGGAGGCCCTTCCATTGCCTGCCGGAACCTGGAAGGTTCGCCTGCTGGCCACCGAGCCCGGACTCGATGCGGGTGGTGCCGTCGAGCGACGGGAAGTCAGAATCAGCGGGGACACGTCGTTGCTCATGAGTGATCTGGTGTTCGGACGACTGAACTCCGGACTCAGCTGGGCCTCCGGCCACGGCGACGTTCCACTGAGCCCGCTGGATTTCTATTCACGCTCAGGCGCGGTGGAGGTGTACTACGAGGTGAGCGGAGCGGTCACGGGGCAGACCTATCACACCGATCTCGCGCTCAAGGGGTTGTCGGGCCGCTTCAAGGGCAACGTGCAGCTTGGATTTGATGAGCGGGCCACGGGCCCGATCCTGCGCCTCAGGCGCAGCGTGGCCCTCGACCGGCTCAAGGGCGGGCGCTATCAGATGACCGTGACGGTAATAGAGACGGGAACAGGGCGAAAAGTGACTGGCACGCGGGTGCTGAATGTGATGCAGTGACAGGATGGGCAGGATGGGCAGGATGGGCAGATCGAACCTCGCCTGACATCACCCGCCCATCCGGTCCATCTCGCCCATCCCGCCCATCCAGTTACTCCGGCTGCCGCATCGGCCCTTCGGTCCGCTCCCGGTCAGGGAATTCCCCGCGCAGGACCGCGACGCCGTCCACTGCCACGCGCATGCCGGTTCCCGGAAGCGAGGCGACGCCGACGATGGTAATCGCCGGCGGCGGCGATTCGCTGAACAGCCCCGCGGCCACGTCATGCACGGTCTCCGCCGCGAGCGAATCCATGTCGACGACGTAGAACGTCAGCCTGGCCACATCACCAGGAAGGCCTCGTCCCGCGCGCACGACGCGAAGCAGATTTTCCACGCTCTGCCTGGCCTGGGCCCGGAGGTCGTTCGCCCCGACCAGATGCGCCGAACTGTCGAGCGGCACCTGGCCCGAGATGTACATCACCAGTCCCCGCTTGACCGCCGAGCTGAAGCCGGGAATGGACGGGACGGAATCGGCATGGACTGCGACGCCGCCCACCGGCAGCATGGGACCGGGAAACTGCCGGCCCCTCGGCTGGGCGCAGGCGG
>DASSHL010000119.1:0-3497 GCA_035692845.1 Gemmatimonadales bacterium | reverse complement strand
GGCGAGTCCCGCGACGGGCAGGAGCGCCGGCAGGAGCGGGATCCCAAGGACAACTTCAACACCTTCCAGGGTGTGCTCAACAACGTGAAGGCACGGTTGGAGCAGCCGGCGGATTCCAGCGGGGCATAGGGAGCGGGCCTGAGGCATGGGCCGGGGGGCATGGGGTCTCATAGCCCACGCCCCATGCCTATATTCCGTCTTCACCCCACAACCGGATCTCCATGCCCACGGCCCGCACCTGTCCGTCGTGCCATACGAGCCTGCCCGATGAGGCGCAGTTCTGCATGCATTGCGGCAAGGCGACACCCACCGAGCCCGGTGTGCCGCCCAGGACGATGCCGACTGGGGAGTTCGAAGTCGCCAAGGTGACCCGGGTGCTGGCCAGTCGCTACCGGATCGAGCGGGTGATCGGCGAGGGCGGCATGGCGACGGTGTACCTGGCCGAGGATTTGAAGCACAAGCGCCAGGTGGCGGTCAAGGTGATGCGGCCCGAGCTCGCGGCCACGCTGGGGACCGACCGGTTCCTGCGCGAGGTCGAGATCGCCGCCCAGCTGAACCATCCGAACATTCTCCCGATGCACGATTCCGGCGATGCCGATGGCGTGCTGTACTACGTCATGCCCTTCGTCGAGGGCGAGTCGCTGGCGGCCCGCCTCCAGCGTGAGGGCGAGCTGCCGGTGCCGGTGGCGCTCAGGATTGGGCGCGAGGTGGCCGAGGCGCTGGCCTATGCCCACAAGCGGGGTGTCATCCACCGCGACATCAAGCCTGCCAACATCCTGCTCCATGAAGGCCATGCCCTGGTGGCGGATTTCGGGATCGCCCGGGCACTCGACGCCGAGGGCGAGGCCATTACCAAGACGGGCCTGGCGATCGGGACGCCGCAGTACATGAGTCCCGAGCAGTCGACCGGCGACAAGACCGTGGATGCCCGGACCGACATCTACGCGCTGGGTGCCGTGCTCTATGAGATGATCACGGGCGAGCCGCCCTTTACCGGACGCACCTCCCAGGCCGTCGTGGCCCGGAGTCTCACCGAGCGCCCCCGGCCCCTCGCCGCGACGCGCGAGGGCCTGCCGACCGGCCTGGAGGAAACAGTAGGGAAGGCGCTGGCGCGAAGTGCAGCCGACCGCTACGCGTCGGCCATGGCGTTGGCGGAGTCGCTGTCCAGGCTGGAGATGAGTGGTTCGCATGCGTCGATCCCGTTCTCCCAGGCTATCCCGGCGCAGGCCGACGCGGCCTCATCCCCAACGCTCTGGATTGCCTTGGGCGTCATCGCCCTGCTCGCGCTCGGCGCGGTTGCGTTCATGGCCGGCCGCTGGGGACTGCCCAGCTGGGTCCTGGGAGTGGCCGTTGCGCTGCTGGTGGCCGGCGGGGTGATGCTGATTCTCACGACCGCGGCCGAGCAACGGCGACACAGCGGCGCCCCTCCGAAGGCCATGGATGGACCGCTCACCTGGCGCAGCGCCGGCTTGGGCGGCATAGGCGCCGTCATCGCCTGGGCACTCGTGGCTGGCGCCGCGAGCGCCGGACGCTCACCGGCATCGGCCAGGAGCGCCGGGGTGACCCATGTCGCCGTGCTGCCTTTCCAGAACCAGGGCGACTCGGCCAACAATTACATCGTGGACGGCATTACCGATGAGGTGCGGGGCAAGCTCTCCCAGGTGAGCGGGCTCGCCGTGATCGCATCCGGCAGCTCCTCGCAATACCGCGGCACCACCAAGACGCCGCGGGAAATCGCCGGTGAACTGGGGGCGCAATATCTCCTGGTGGGCCGGGTGCGTTGGGCGCCAGGCGCCACGGCCGCGTCCAGGCGGGTGCAGGTCGTCGCCGAATTGGAGAATGGGGAGACCGGCGCCACCACCTGGCAGCAGACCTTCGATGCGGACCTGACCGACGTGTTCGCCATCCAGTCCCAGATGGCACAACGGGTGGCTGGAGCACTCGGGACCGAACTCGGCGCCAAGGAAACCGAGGACCTGGCGAAGCGACCCACCCAGAATGCGGCTGCATGGGACGCCTACCTGCGGGGCAAGGCCGTCACCGGTAATGATCCGGCGTCGCTTCGGCTCGCGGTTGCCAGTTACGAACAGGCAGTGGCGCTCGATTCCAACTTCGCAGAAGCCTGGGCTCGTCTCTCCAGTGCAGAGGGCAACCTGTATTTCAACGGGTCCCGCGATCCGGGTGCCTTGATGCGGTCGCTTGAAGCGGCCACGCGCGCAATCGCGGTGGCGCGGGAGAACGCCGCGGGCTACGCCGCCCTTGGCTCCTATTATGCGACTGTCTCGCCCGATCCGGTGAAGAGCGCGGGATTCTATGAGACTGCGCTGCGGCTCTCACCCAACGACCCAGTCATACTTCGGAGCGCTGCCGGAGCAGATGCGTCCCTGGGCAACACTGCGCAGAGCGTGGCCCGACTGGAAAAGCTACGAGAACTCGACCCACGCTCGGCGTCAGTATTGCGGTCGCTCGCCGATGGATACGTGCGGACCGGACGGCCGACCGAGGCGGCGGATGCGATTGTTGCGGCCATGGCCCTTGAGCCCGCACCTGTTGGCTCGTACGAGACCCTGGCAATAGCAAGAGCGTCCACCGGCGATCTCGCCGGCGCCCAGGACGCAGCGAGACAGGGCGCAGCGGCGCTGTCCTCGCCGGTGGTGGCTGGGTACTTTGCCGGCTTCAACGAGATGAGCTGGGTGCTGGACTCGGCGACCGAGGCGCTGGTCTTCCGCCTGCAGCCGTCGGCGTTTGACGGGGACCGGGCGTGGTGGGGCCAGTCGCTCGCCACGGCCAACTGGATGCGAGGGCGCAAGGACCTGGCGCGGGCGTACGCCGATTCGGCGCTGGCGCTTTCGCGCGCGCAGACGGACGCAGTTCCGACCGATCCCTCCCCGCGCATGCTCTACGCGCTGATGCTGGCCTACGTGGGCCGTGCGGACGAAGCGGAGGCCCAGGGCCGGCGCTCGATCGAGCTCTCCGCCGCCACACCCCGGAGCAATCCGGCAGTCTACAATCAGTTACAGATGGCGCGCCTGTACCTCGTGCTCGACAAGCCCGGTCTGGCGATGGACCAGCTGGACACGCTCCTGACCTTGCCGACCTTTGTCAGCCGCAAGTGGCTCACCATCGATCCGACCTTCGCCTCGCTCAAGGGGAATGCGAGGTTCGAGCGGATGGTGGCGGGAAGCTAGTCAACGGTCGACGGTCGACCGTTGACCGTTGACTATATTCCGTCATTCCCCTACTAGCGGAGTTCCATGTCGCCCACGGCCCGCACCTGTCCGTCGTGTCATACCAGTCTGCCCGATGAGGCGCAGTTCTGCATGCATTGCGGCAAGGCCACGCCCACCGAGCCAGGGGTGCCGCCCCGCACCATGCCCACCGGCGAATTTGAAGTCGCCAAGGTGACCCGGGTGCTGGCTGCCCGGTACCGCATCGAGCGGGTGATCGGTGAAGGCGGGATGGCGACGGTCTACCTCGCCGAGGATTTGAAGCACAAG
>DASSHL010000118.1:0-11157 GCA_035692845.1 Gemmatimonadales bacterium | reverse complement strand
TTACGGCTACACCATCCTCGGCTCCCGCGAGTCGGTTTCCGCCCTCGAGACTGACGACCTGCGCGCCGTGCATTCCGGCGCCTACTACCCCGGCAACTGCGTGATCGCGGCGGCCGGCAATGTGGACCACGCCGCCCTGCTGGCCGCCCTGGGCCGCGAAGGGTGGTTCGACGAGCAGGATGCGCGGATGCCGTTGCCGGCGGTCTGTCCGCCACCCGCGGCTGAGCGCGGCAGTCACGTCGAGGAGCGCGATACGGCACAGTGCCATATCGTCTTCGGGACCGATGCCTTCGCCGCGCGTGACCCGCGTCGCTATGGACTCGCCATTCTCTGCAATGCGTTGGGCGGCGGGATGTCGAGTCGCCTGTTCCAGCGGGTGCGCGAGGAACTGGGACTTGCCTACACGGTGTACGCATACAACCAGCTCTTCCAGAGCGGCGGGCAGGTGGGTGTCTATGTGGGCACGCAGCCCGCGTCCGCTACGGCCGCCGCCGAGACCATTCGCGTCGAGCTCGACCGGCTCGCAGCCGAGGGGCTCACGCCGCAGGAGCTCGACGACGGCAAGCGACAGCTCAAGGGGCAAATCGTGCTTGCGCTGGAGAATCCGGTCAGCCGGATGGGCCGGCTGGTATCCAGCGAGCTGATCGAGGGCCGGTACCGGCCGGTCGACGAGGTGCTCGGGCTCGTGGACGCGGTCACGCCAGCCAGCGTGGCCGCGCTGGCCGCGGAGTTCTTCCCGAGTGAACGGCAGGCAATGCTTCGATTGGGGCCGGACGCCTGAGGGCGTTCACGGCATGGCACTACTTCAACTCATGACAGGTTTGCGATGATCATCGGCGTGCCGAAGGAAATCAAGACGAACGAGAACCGGGTGGCCCTGGTGCCGGCAGGAGCACATGCACTGGTCACCGCCGGACACAAGGTGGTGGTCGAGACCAGCGCTGGCGAAGGCAGCGGGTTTCCCGATTCCGCCTATAGCGAGGTGGGGGCCACCATCCTGCCTGACGCGGATGCGGTCTGGAAGCAGGCCGAGATGATCATGAAGGTGAAGGAGCCGATCGCGGTTGAATGGCCGCGGATGCGGAAGGACCAGCTGATCTACACCTACTTCCACTTCGCGGCGGCCGAGGAGCTGACCCGCGCGGTGATCGATTCCGGGTCCATCGGCCTGGCGTACGAAACCGTTGAGCTGCCCTCGGGTGAGCTGCCCCTGCTGACACCCATGTCAGAGGTGGCCGGCCGGATGGCGGTGCAGGAAGGCGCCAAGTACCTCGAGAAGGTGTTCGGTGGCAGCGGCGTCCTGCTGGGCGGTGTGCCGGGCGTCGCGCCGGCTGAGGTCGTTGTCATCGGCGGCGGCGTGGTGGGCATCAACTCCGCCAAGATGGCCGCGGGTCTCGGCGCGCACGTGACCATCCTCGACCTGTCGCTGCACCGCCTGCGCTACCTGGCCGACGTGCTGCCGGCCAATGTGGATACGATGTACTCCAACCGGCACAACATCATGGATTGCCTGCGCCGGGCCGATCTGGTGATCGGTGCCGTGCTGCTGCCGGGCGCCAAGGCGCCGCGGCTGGTGACCCGGGCCGACCTCAAGCTCATGAAGCCCGGCTCGGTCATCGTGGACGTGGCGGTGGACCAGGGCGGCTGCGTGGAGACCACCAAGGCCACCACCCATGAGCAGCCCACCTACTTCGTGGATGGCATCCTGCATTACGCCGTGGCCAACATGCCGGGCGGCGTGCCGCGCACGTCGACGCTGGCACTCACCAATGCGACCCTGCCGTACGCGCTCAAGCTCGCTCGCGACGGCTGGCAACATGCCTGCCGCGAGGACAAGGCGCTGGCGCTGGGCCTCAACGTGGTGCGGGGCAAGGTGGTCTATCCGGGCGTCGCCGAGGCCTTCGGCATCGAGCTCACGGACGTGAAGTCGGTGCTCGCCTAGATGAGTGTACGCGTGGCCATCCAGCGCCTGGCGCTGGGTGAGGGGCTGCCCCTGCCGTCCTATGCTACGGCGGGGGCTGCCGGCATGGACCTGGCCAGCGCCGAAGACGGGACGCTGGCCCCGATGGAGCGGCGGCTCTTTGCTACCGGCTTTGCCATCGCCCTGCCCGAGGGTTACGAAGCCCAGGTCAGGCCGCGGTCGGGGCTGGCCTGGCGCAATGGCATCACGCTGCCCAACAGCCCCGCCACGATCGACAGCGACTACCGGGGCGAGCTCAAGGTAGCGCTCGTCAACCTCGGCACTGAGCCCTTCCGGATCGAGCGGGGGATGCGGATTGCCCAGCTGGTGGTCGCCCCCGTGGCGCAGGTACGGTTCGATGAGCAGGCCGAGCTGCCCGCGTCGGAGCGGGGCGAGGCAGGTTTTGGGAGCACCGGGCTGGGTGCGCGGTAGGCTGTTGTCTTGTTACCGCTACCTCGCCCTTTTAGCTTAGGTCGGTTCGGCACCTCCCCGGCCTCTGACCCGGCGTCTCCTCGATGAAATTGGGTTCGCTCAAGTTGTCCTCGCTGCTGCCTGCCAACGAGATCGCGGTTGATCTCGGCACCGCCAACACGCTCATCTACGTCAAGGGTGAAGGGATCGTGCTGAACGAGCCCTCCGTGGTGGCGCTCGACAAGGCCACGGGCCGCATTCGCGGCATCGGTCTCGATGCAAAGCGAATGCTGGGGCGGACGCCGGAGGGCATCATCGCGGTGCGGCCGCTGAAGGACGGGGTCATAGCGGACTTCGACGTGACCGAGAAGATGCTGCGGCATTTTCTCAAGATGATCATCGACAAGCATTTTTTCCGGGTGAAGCCGAAGGTTATCGTCTGCGTCCCGTCGGGCATCACCGAAGTGGAGCGCCGGGCCGTTCGCGATTCCGCCGAAACTGCCGGCTCCAAGCAGGTCTACATGGTGGCGGAGCCGATGGCGGCGGCCATCGGCGTGGGGCTGCCGGTGGAGACGCCAACCGGGAACATGGTCATCGATATCGGTGGCGGCACCACCGAGATCGCCGTGATCGCCCTCTCGGGCATTGTGTCTGACACCAGCATTCGCGTGGGTGGCGACGAGCTGGACCAGGCCATCGTCCAGTTCATGCGCAAGAATTACAACCTGCTCGTCGGTGAGCCCACGGCGGAGCAGATCAAGATCCGGATCGGTTCCGCCGCGCCGACGGGCGACGAGCGCGAGATGGAAGTGAAGGGCCGGGATCTTGTCTCCGGTATCCCGAAGACCGTGCGTGTCCATTCCGCCGAAATCCGCGAGGCGGTGCAGGAGCCGGTGCAGCAGATCGTGGATGCGGTGCGCCGCGCCCTCGAGATCACCCCACCCGAGCTCGCCAGCGATATCGTGGATCGTGGCATCGTGATGACTGGCGGCGGTGCCCTGATCCGCGGCCTGGACATCCTGCTGGCGCAGGAGACCGGCCTGCCCATCCATGTTGACGAAGACCCGTTGACCTGCGTGGTACGGGGCACCGGCCGTATCCTCGACGAGCACGACAAGTACAAGAGCGTCCTGCAGGTCTAGGGGATGCTGAGCGCGTCGGACCGCTCCTATTCCCGGCGTGACAGCGTGGCGCTTGCCGCCTGTGTCGCCGTTGCCATAATTTTCCTGATGCTGTCGGAGTCGGCGGGGCAGGCGGTCAGCGGCGCCCTCCGGCAATCGATCCTTTCCCCGCTCGTCTGGCTCCAGTCACAGGCTGAACTCGGTCGCACCAGCCGCAGTCGCCTCCGCGCAGTTGCCGCGGAGCGCGATTCCGCCGCGCTCATAGCGCAGACGGTTCCCGTGCTCCGCGCCGAGAATGCCCGCCTTCGCGACCTGCTCTCGCTGTCCCACCGGATGCAGACCGATTTCACCGCCGCGGAAGTCCTCCATCAGTCGACGGCCAGTGATGAGCGGATGCTGCTGATCAACGCGGGGGCGCTGCAGGGCATCTCGGCGTTCGAGCCGGTGGTGGCGCCGGAAGGGCTGATCGGCGTCGTCGCCGGTGTCACCGCCTCCACTGCCACGGTCATGACCTGGGCGCATCCCGATTTCAGGGTCAGTGCGTACGCCGCCGGCGGCCGCGTGGTGGGCATGGTAGCGCCCTCGAGCACGGGCTCCGCCAGCGAGGCGTCGCTGGAGTTCCGGGCGGCGAGCTATCGCGACACCTTGCCCTCGGGCACGCTCATTCTTTCCTCCGGACTGGGCGGCGTATATCCCAAGGGGATTCCGGTCGGTACGGTTACGGGCGTGGCGCGCGAGCAGGCCGGCTGGGAGCGGATTTACTCGCTCCGACCCGCTGCCAACCCGAGTGCGGAGGCGCACCTCATGGTGCTGACCGCACGGACGGACAGTACCATCGCTGCGGCGTTTCCCTCCGACTCCATCCTTGCAGCGGTCACTGCCGACTCCATGAAGGCAGCGCGCGTGCAGGACTCGATGCTGCGCGCGCGAATCGCGGACTCGGTCCGCGCCTGGCTCAGGGATTCGACCTCGGCGGCGTCTCGCGTTCCGCATCTTGCGCCCAGCACCGATTCGGTGCCCCCGCAGTGACGTTCTCCAAGGCTAACCGCTTCGCCACGGCGCTGCTGGTGCTCACGCTGCTGGTGCTGCAGTACTTCGTGCGACCGCGGTTCATGCCGGGACCGGCGGCACCCGATTTTCTCCTGATCCTGCTCATCATGCTGGCGTCTTCGTCCCGGCCCGGGACCGGCGCAATCACCGGCTTGCTGACCGGCGTGCTGGCGGATTCGCTCACCCCCGCGGCGATGGGTGCGTCGATGCTGGCGCACAGCATCGTGGGCTATCTTGCCTCGTGGGCGCGCGCCGTGTTCTTTGCCGAGAACTATCTGGTGCATGGGGCGCTTTTCTTTGCGGGTTGCTGGCTCCGGAACCTGCTGGTGCTGACATTCTCCGGAACTTCGTTCGCCGAATTCCTGCATGAGGCACTGACCACCGGGGCGTTGCAGGCGCTGACCACTGCCATCGCCGGCATGGCGGTGGTGTTCGTGACCCGCGAATGGCTTGACGTCCGGCTGGAAGGATGATGCCGTGAACGGGTTCGATTCCTATCAGGTGCGCCGCCGGGCCAGCGGCGCCCGCTGGGTGCTGTCGCTCGCCTTCGCGCTGCTCATCGGTGCATTCTTCCGCACCCAGATTCTCCAGCACGACAAGTACCAGCTTCGCGCCGAAACCAACCGCTTGCGGGCCATTCCTCTCGAGCCGCCGCGGGGTGCCATCCTCGACCGCAATGGCGAGACCATCGCCGAGAACCTTCCCGGCTTCGCCGTCAAGCTTTTCGCGACTTCGCAGGACAGCCTGCGCGCCACTCTTCAGCGCTTTGCGCGCGTAGTGCCGCTCGACAGCGCGGCCATCGACGATATCGAGCGGCGGTGGCGCACCGCGCGCTACCAGCCCGTAGTGGTCTTTGGTGACGCCTCATTCGAGATGGTGTCGCATCTGGAGGAGCGGCGTGCGCTGCTGCCCGGCCTCATCATCCAGAGCGAGCCGAAGCGCTTCTATCCCTATGGCAAGGCGGTGGCCCATCTCGTGGGTTACGTGGGTGAGGTGACGGAGCGCGATCTCGAGGGGGATCGCTACCCGGGAGCCGAGGCGGGCTCGATCGTGGGCAAGTCCGGCCTCGAGCGGCAGTACGATTCTGTGCTGCGCGGTCGAGCAGGGGTCCGGTACGTCGAGGTGAATGCGCGCGGGCGCCTCGTGCGTGAGAACGTAGGCTCGGCAATGCTGCCGCCAGTGCCCGGCCAGCCCCTCATCACCACGATTGACCTCCCGCTCCAGCGCTTTATCGACAGCATCTGGCCTCCCGAATTCCGCGGCGCCATGATCGCCATGACACCCAAGGGCCAGATCCGGGCGCTCTATTCGGCGCCGTCCTACGATCCGAACCTGTTCGTGGGCGGCATCTCGACCACCGACTGGCGGGCACTCAACGACAACGTGGACAAGCCGCTGCTGAATCGTGCCATCAACGGGGGCTACCCACCGGCTTCGCCTTTCAAGCTGGCCACCGCCGCCATGGGACTCAAGCGCGGGCTCATCAACCTGCACAGCCAGATGCCGCAGCCCTGTACCGGCGGCTACCGGCTGGGCAACCGCATATTCCGCTGCTGGAAGCGCGACGGGCATGGCTCACTCGACCTGATCGGCGCCGTGGCGCAGAGCTGTGACGTGTATTTCTACCAGCTTGGCCTCAAGCTCGGGCTCGACAACATGCTGAGCGATGGCGTGGCCATGGGGTTCGCCGGGCGGAGCGGGGTGGATCTGCCCAGTGAACAGGCGTCGCTCTATCCCGCGAGCTATGAGTACTTCGACAAGCACTATGGTCCGCGTAACTGGAGCCCGCCCGCCACGGTGCTCAACTTCTCGATTGGCCAGGGCGAAAATACCCAGACCCTGATCGACATGGTCCAGTTCTACGCCGCGCTCGCTGGTGACGGGATCGAAGTCCCACCGTACGTCGTCCAGCCTCGCGCGGAAGTGCCCACTCACGACCTGGGCCTGAACGAGGAACAACTGGCCGGGCTCCGCACGGCGCTCATCGCAGTCGTGGAGCGCGGCACTGGCGGCGGCTCACGGCAGAAAGGCGTCGTCATCGCCGGCAAGACTGGCACCGCCCAGAACTCCCACGGCCTCGACCACGGCTGGTTCCTCGGCTTTGCCCCGGCTGACAAGCCGGTGATCGTCGTCGGGGCCATCATGGAGCATGCCGAGCATGGGTCGGTGGTCGGGCGTTATGTCTCGAAAGTGCTGGCGCGCTACGTTCTTGGTCCTGATACGACCAAGGCCCAGCTGAGCACGCCGCCCGCGTCCGCCTTCCCGGCCGACAGCGCGCCCCTGCCGGTCGAGATCACCGACAGCGGCGGCCGTCGCGTGGTGGCACCGACCACGACGACCCCGGATACCATGCCGTCCGAGCCGCCCCGGTGAGCATGTCCCGGATCGATCGGCCGCTGGCCTTTGCCGCGGTCGCCCTGATTACCTACGGTGTCATCATTCTCTATTCGGCGGGGCAGACCGACGTGGTCACCTCGGCGGAAGGGGTATGGACTCGCCAGCTCGTCTGGGTTGGCATCGGCGCGGTGGTGGGCTTCATCGTGTTCCGGACTTCGTTCCGCCTGGTCGAGTGGCTCACGCCCGCCATCTACGTCTTCAGCCTGCTGTTGCTGCTTGCGGTGCTCTTTGTCGGCACCGGAGCGGGCACGGCGGCCGGTACCAAGAGCTGGCTCGCCATCGGCGGCCACCGGATCGGCCAGCCGGCCGAGCTCGCGAAGCTGGCCACCGTGCTGATGCTCGCGCGTCACCTGTCGTCGCTCAAGGAAGCGCCCCGCTCGTTGCGCAACCTGTGGACGCCCGGGCTGATCGTCGGCATTCCCTTCCTGCTGGTGATGAAGCAGCCGGATCTCGGCAGCGCACTGGTGTTCGTCGGGATCTTCTTCGCGATGCTCTACTGGGCCGGTGTCAGGCCACGCCTTCTCTTCATGGTGGCAAGTCCCGCGGTCAGTCTCCTGCTCGCAGTCACGACATGGAGCTGGGGCGTCTGGATCGTGCTGGTCGTGGTACTGATGGTGGTCTGGCGGCCGTATGTCTGGGAATCGGTATTCGTGGTGGGGTTGAACGTGGCCACTGGCGTGGCGGCGCTGGTCCTCTGGAACAAGCTGGCTGACTACCAGAAGAACCGCCTGCTCTCGTTCCTCAACCCCGAGGCTGACCCGCGGGGCGCCGGCTACCACCTGCTGCAATCCAAGACGGCGATCGGCTCCGGTGGCTGGTTCGGATCGGGCCTGACCGAGGGCCCACAGAAACGACTCGCGTTCCTTCCGGAGCAGCACACCGACTTCGTCTTTTCGGTGGTGGGGGAAGAGCTGGGCTTTATTGGCGTGCTGGTGGCACTGGGCCTTTTCATCCTGCTCTTCACGTCGCTCATCAGGGTCGCGCGGCGCGCTGCCGATCCCTTCAGCAGTCTCGTCGTGTTCGGCATTCTCGGCCTCTGGTTCACGCATGTCTTCGAGAATGTCGGGATGACGGTGAACCTGATGCCGGTTACCGGTATCCCCCTGCCATTCTTCTCGTATGGCGGATCGTTCTTCCTGATCTGCTGCGTCTGTCTCGGGCTCGCACTGCGGGCTTCCTGGGATGCCAGGCTCGCTGGCTATCTCGATTCCTGACAAGGAGTTATGGGTCAAGGTCTGGCGCTGGGTGCCCGGACCCGCGACATTCATGGGTTGACGCACGCCCGTCATGGTCTGCAACTACGGCGGCCCGATTCCCTATGGCAGTAATGGCCTGGTTCAAGAAAGAACGGAAACCGCGTTCGTCCCAGCGCGAGCGGCTCGAGATCCCGGCCGACGCGTGGGAAAAGTGCGACGGATGCGGCCACATCGATATCCGCGAGAAGTTCGAGAAGGCGCTCAATGTCTGTCCCGAGTGCGGGAAGCACAAGCGCTTTTCGGCGGAAGAGTACGTCCAGCTCCTCACTGACGAGGGCACCTGGCGCGAGCTCTGGTCCGACCTCCGCTCCGGCGATCCCCTTCGTTTCGAGCATTACGAAGAGCGCCTCGAGCGGGCGCGCAAGAAAGCCGGCGAGTCGGATGCGCTCTATGCCGGCATCGGCCGGCTGGAGGACCTCCCGTTCCACCTGGGCGTCATGAACTTTGCGTTCATGGGCGGCTCGATGGGCTCGGTGGTCGGCGAGAAGGTGGCGCGGCTGGCTCGCCGCTCGGCCGAGCGGAAGCTGCCGCTGGTGCTGGTCTGTGCGTCAGGTGGCGCGCGCATGCAGGAGGGTGTGCTCTCGCTGATGCAGATGGCCAAGACATCCGCGGCCATCGCCGGCATGTATCGTGAGGCGGTGCCGTTCATCACCATCCTCACCGATCCGACCACCGGTGGCGTGTCGGCCTCATTTGCCATGCAGGGCGATGTGATCCTTGCCGAGCCGGGTGCGCTGATCGGCTTCGCGGGCCAGCGCGTCATCAAGCAGACCATCGGCCAGGACTTGCCCGAAGGATTCCAGACCGCCGAGTTCCTGCTGGAGCACGGACAGGTGGACGAGGTGGTGCCCCGCGGGTCGCTGCGCAACACAACTGCCCGGCTGCTGCGCCACATGCAGGGGCACAAGGCGCAGCCGGAGGCCGAGGGCTGACGCCGCTGCGTGACACTCTCCTACGCTGACGCACTCGATTACATCTTCCCGCGCATCACCACCATCAAGTTCGGGCTGGAGACCACCCGGGCGCTGCTGTCCGAGCTGGGTGATCCCCATCATCAGTTTGCCATCGTGCACATCGGCGGCACCAACGGCAAGGGCAGCGTGGCCACACTCGTGGCCGATGCGCTCGCCGGCGCCGGTTTCCGGACCGGGCTGTACACCTCACCACATCTCGTCTCGTTCAGGGAACGCATTCGCGTCGATGGCCGGATGATCGGTCAATCCGCCGTCGCCATGTGGGTGGACCGGCTGCAGCCGCTGATCGAGGCCACTGGCGCCACCTTCTTTGAAACCACCACGGCCGTTGCCTTCGCTGACTTCGCAGCGCGCGGGGCCGAGATCGCCGTGGTCGAGGTGGGACTTGGCGGGCGCCTAGATAGCACGAATGTCGTGTCGCCGCTAGTGAGTGCCGTTACCAAGGTGGCGCGCGATCACATGAAGTACCTTGGCGACACCCTCGAGGATATCGCGCGTGAGAAGGCGGCGATCGCCAAGCCAGGCGCGCCCTTCATCATCGGAGAAGCCGATCCGGTGTTGGTACGGGTGCTGGCAGATGCCGCGCAACATTCAGTGCACGCCATGGAGCCCGGTGCGCAGGCCGATGTCAGGGTGGTGCCGCCCGGCGTCCGGTGGACGGCGCCGCTGGGGCTCGCTGGTCCGCACCAGCGACGCAACGCAGCGGTGGCCCAGGCCATCCTCGAGGCCTTGCCCGGGGAGTGGCGCCCGCCGGAGCCCGCGACGAAGCGCGCGTTCGCTGAGGCCCGGGTTCCCGGCCGTCTCGACCAGCGTGGGAAGTGGCTGTTTGATGTAGCGCACAATCCTGACGGCATGGATGCGCTGGTGCGGGCGCTGGCCGCGCTCAACCCGCCTCGTCCGCTGCATGCGCTGGTTTCGATCTTGGGCGACAAGGAGTGGCCGGAGATGCTGGTCCGGCTCGACGCTGTCGTGGACCGCGGAGTCCTCACGGTGGCTCCGACCGCCCAGGGCCGAGGCTGGGACCTGGCGTGGCTCCAGCAATGGCTGGCCCGGCCTGACCGCCCACCGGCGCACGCCGAGTGGCACCTCGAGCCTGATTTCAGGCGCGCCGTGGCCCAGGTGGGCCAGGGCGCCGGTACCGTGGTCGTCACCGGGAGTTTCCACACCGTCGGTGATGTCATGGCCGAGCTTGGCCTGATGGACGGTGACTGAGGGCCCCTTACACCGCTATCTTCCCGCCCATGCAAAGCCAGGCGCTGCCCGGATTTCGCGACTTCTACCCAGAAGACCTCGCGCTGCGGACGCACATCTTCCGCACCTGGCGGGCAGTGGCGGCGCGGTACGGCTTCGAGGAGTACGACGGCCCGCCGCTGGAGCCGCTGGAGCTGTACACGGGAAAGAGCGGCGCCGAGATCGTGGCCCAGCTGTACAACTTCGAGGACAAGGGCGGCAGGGCGGTCGCCCTGCGGCCGGAGATGACGCCGACCCTGGCGCGCATGGTGGCGGCGCGCGCCAATGGCCTCAAGAAGCCAGTGCGCTGGTTTTCGATCCCGCAGCTGTTCCGCTATGAGCGGCAGCAGCGTGGTCGCCTGCGGGAACATTTCCAGCTCAATTGCGACCTGATCGGCGAGGCGGGGACGCTTGCCGATGTGGAAATCATTGCGCTGGCGCTGGACGTGATGCGCGCGTTCGGACTTGGCCCGAAGGATGTGCGGGCCCGGGTGTCTGATCGCCGCGTGCTCACCGGGCTGCTCCTGGCCCACGGCGTGCCGGGCGACGGCATGAACGAGGCCTTTCTTGCCATCGACAAGGTCGAGCGAACCCCGCGGGCCGAACTTGCTTCCCGTCTCCATGCCGCCGGCTTTTCCGGTGAGGCGAATGAGGCCGTGTTCCGGATCGCGGAGCTGCGCGGCATCGAGGACGTGCGAACCATGCTGGCGCAGCGGCCCGGTGCGGCAGACGCCCTGGCGCCGCTGCAGCAGACGCTC
>DASSHL010000117.1:0-3878 GCA_035692845.1 Gemmatimonadales bacterium | reverse complement strand
TCGTTTCTGGCGTGCCGACCCCGCCCGCTCCCGCACCGGCGACCGTCCAGGCGTCGGGCTCGGCCTCGCCATCACCAAGTGGATCGCCGAGGCGCATGGTGGAACGATCGTGGTCAGCAGCCGCCCGGGGCGGGGGACGACCTTTACGGTCACGCTGCCTCGTGTAGCTGGATAGTCGGCTCTCGACCACCTCGACCCCTGGGCCTCTCGACTTCTTCTCATCCCATTGTCATGGATTTGTAACCTGCCGGTGAACGCCTGATAACTGGCCCCCCTTTAGCTTGGTTGTAGTCGAGTTCCATCCTTGTGGAGGGACGTGCGTGTTTGACAACCTGATCGAATCCAAGCAGAAGAAGCAGCGCAGGTTCGGGCAGACCATGTTCTCGCTCGCGGTGCACGCGGTGCTCATCTTCCTCGCGATCAAGGCCACCCAGGTCGTGGCCACGGCTGAGGCGAAGCCGGAGGTCGATACGACGATGAGCTTCCTGAAGCCGCCGGAGCCGCCGCCGGAGCCGCCGCCGCCGCCGCCCGAAGAAGTGATCGTGAGCGCCAATCCGCCGCCGAAGGGCTTCCAGACGGTGGTCGCGGTCGCGGACATCCCGAAGGACATTCCGCCCGTCAACCTGAACGAAAAGGCGTTCAATCCGAACGACTTTACCGGCAAGGGCGTCGAGGGCGGCATCGCGACGGGCATCGTGGGCGGCACGGGGCCCGTGGACCTGAACTCCGTCGTCACCTCGGCGGAAGCGGATGAACCGCCGTCACTGCTCTCCGCCGGGCCGAAGGTCACTCCGCCTGGCATGGGCGGCGTCCCTGGTCGCGTGAAGTTCGAGTTCATTGTTGATACGACGGGACATGTTGAGCCCAATTCGGTCCACTTGGTCGAGTCCACAAACCAGGTCTTCGTCGAGTCGGCAAAGGCGATGCTGCTCAAGAGCGTGTACAAGCCGGGCAGGCTCGCCGGCCATCCGATTCGTGTGAAAGTATCACAGAATATCAATTTCACTGCAGGCGGCTGATACAACTGATATAACAGTACCGCCAGCCCTGAGGAGGGCTGGCGGCTTTCATCCCAGCATTGGGGAGGTACCGGCAGATGGGTGTAGATCTGATGACCCTGTGGCACTCGATGGGCATGTTTGCCAAGACCATCGTGTTCATTCTCGCGGCGATGTCCATCTGGTCGCTGACCATCATGGTCAGCAAGGCCTTCCAGTTTCGCCGGGCCCAGAGTGAGACCCGGAAGTTTGCCCCGCAGTTCTCCCGTTCCATCCAGGAGGAGAACCTCGACCAGGCCATCACGCTGGCCGAGAAGTTCAAGAAGAGCCACGTCGCCCGCGTGGTGGGCGAGGCGCTCTCCGAAGTGAAGCCCCTCCTGCGTGACCGGGCCACCATCACCGCCGCCGACATCAACAGCGCAGAGCGCGCGGTCGAGCGCCAGATGCTGATCGTGCTCGCCGAACTGAAGCGCGGCAACGGCGTGCTCGCGACGGTTGGTTCCACCGCACCGTTCGTCGGCCTCCTCGGCACCACGATGGGTATCGTGAATGCGTTCACGGGCATGGCAGCGGGCGCGGGCTCGGGCGGCCTGGCGGGCGTCTCGGCCGGTATCGCGGAAGCGCTCATCACCACCGCCTTCGGCCTGATGGTGGCCATCCCGGCGGTGTGGGCCTACAACTACTTCACGACCAAGGTGGAAAACCTCACGGTCGAGATGACCTACACGTCCAAGGAACTGATCGATTACCTGATCAAGAGTGTGGGGAGCGAGTTCGGGCGCTCGATCTTCACCAAGGAGTTCCAGACCCAGAAGGCGGTGACCGGCAGTGGGCATGTCCACGGGTAGTGCAGGACAGACCTCGATCAAGTCGGAACCCAATGTTGTGCCGATGATCGACATCATGCTGGTGCTGTTGATCATCTTCCTGATCGTGACGCCGCTCATCGCTGCCGGCTTCCGGGCCACCATGCCCAAGGCCGACAACCTGCAGCCCAGTCCCGAGAAGGACGACGAGGTGGTGCTGGGCATCGATGAGAACGGCGCGTTCTTCCTCAACACGCGGCCCATTCCGGCGGCGCAGCTGGAGGACCAGCTGCGGGCCATGTACGCCGGCCGTGAGGACAAGATCGTCTACCTGAAGGCCGACCAGAACCTGAAGTACGGTCAGGTCCAGAAGGGGATCGAGATTGCGCGCCAGGCGGGGGCCCGGGTCGTGGCTTCCATCACGGACGCCAAGACCACCGAGAAGCTGTTCGGCAACGACGAGAAGAAGGAGTAGCGTCATGGCCATGTCAGTCGGGGGCGGCGGCGGGATGTCCGCGGAACCGAATGTGGTTCCGATGATCGATATTCTGCTGGTGCTCCTCATCATCTTCATGGTGGCCCAGCCCATGGACCGGAAGGCCATGAATATCCAGGTGGCGCCGCCAGACACGCGCAGCACGGCGACGCCGAGCAACGACCAGATCGTGCTGGAACTGCCGGATGAAGGCGGCTACCGGATCAACACCCAGCCGGTGCCGACCAGCCAGCTCGCGCAGCAGCTGCACACCATTTATGACCCGCGGCCGCGCAAGCTGCTGTTCGTCAAGGCGGGCCAGAGCCGGCAGTACAAGGACGTCATCGCTGCCATGGATGTGGCCTATGGCGCCGGCATTCAGGTGATCGGCTTCACGCCGATCGAGGCGTACAGGTAGGGCCCCTCGGGGCCTGGTAACACATGCGGGGGCTTGGTGAAGCCCCCGCGCGTGTTTCCGGATACAAGGTTGCACGTCTCAGGGTAGTGGAGGTGCTTACCTTGTTCATGGATATGGCCGCAGATCCGCATAACCGCCTTCCGACGCCGACATTCACGCTTCCTGAGACCAGGCGGTCTCCGGTTGGGCTGCTGGTGTCGGTGCTGTTCCATGTGGGACTGGTCCTGCTCATCGCCGGTGGCGTCCTTGGCGGTCAGAAGGTGCTTACCGGCCTCGGGACTGGCTTCGGTCCCGGTCCCGCGGGTGGCGGAGGCGGTGGCGGGGGAAGCCGGGTCTCATATATTGAATTGCCGTCACTTGGCGCCGCCGCGCCAAAGGCGCCGGAAGTGACCACCGAACCCAAGCCCGAGGTGGTCACCCCGCCGCCAGTCGAATCGAAACCAGAGCCCACGCCCGTTCCTCCGCCTCCCGTTCCGGCCGTCTCGCAGCCGGCGCCGGCAAATGGAGCGACCACGCTTGCTTCCCGGGGCGACGGCGCGGGCACGGGCTCCGGAACTGACAGCGGCAGCGGCGGTGGGAGTGGTGGAGGAACTGGTGGCGGCAGCGGTTCCGGGGTGGGCGCAGGTGTGGGCCCTGGCACAGGCGGTGACAGTTCCAGTGTAACCCGGCCAATGCTGCGGTATTTCGTGCCGCCGACCGAGAAGGCACCCAAGGCGCTTCGTGGTCAGGTTGTCAATGTGACGTTCTGGGTCAAGGCTGACGGGTCTGTGGACCGGTTCGAGACCGATCCGAAGATCGACGACGAGAAGTATCGGGAACAGTTCGCTGATATGGCGATGAAGACCAGATTCCGGCCAGCCCGAACCAGCGCTGGCACAGCGATTCCGTACGTCTTTACGGTGCAGTTCACGCTGCCGACCAACTGAGCCGAGCGGGCCCCTCGGCCCATCCTTTCTTCTCCTTCACTCCGAGCAATGAACCAACTCTTTCAGCGCAAGTCGGTCGCCGATTGCGAGAACGACATTGCGGAGCGGGGCGGCTTGCGTCGCACCCTCAACAAGTGGCACCTGACCGCCCTTGGGGTCGGCGCGACGATTGGCGCCGGAATCTTTGCCACCACCGGCACCGCCATCGTCGGTGATGCGCTCCGGCCCGGTGCCGGTCCCGCCATCATCTTCTCG
>DASSHL010000116.1:0-2245 GCA_035692845.1 Gemmatimonadales bacterium | reverse complement strand
TCGGCGCCATCATTATCTACTTCGTTTCCCGCAAGGTCGCGTACGGTGCGCTGATGCGGCACCTGCCCGACTGATACCCCCAGAGGTTTCCATGGCCCGAACGCGACCCCTGCTTGCCGCCCTCGCGCTCGCGAGCGCCGCACCGCTCTCTGCCCAGCAGAGTCTTACCATCTACAACGACGGCCGCGTGCTCATGCGGCAGTCGTTTGACGCCAAGGTGCCCAGCGGGACCTCGCGCGCGTCGGTAAATGTCGGGGCAGCCGATCCCGCCTCGGTCTTCGCGCTGGATCCCGGCGTGAGCATCACCCACGCGGTGTTCGAGGGCACGCTCTCGGAAGATGACGTGATGCGCCGAGCAGTCGGGAAGGAGATCCGTTTCGTGGTGATGCGCCCGTCGGCCTCGGGCGCAGTGGCCGACACCATCCGCGTCACCGTGCTGAGTGTCGATCCACTCCGGCTCAAGCTGCCCGATGGCTCGATCACGTTCCACATGCCCGGCCAGGCACTCTATCCCGCGGAACTCGCCGGCGGCGCACCGACGCTGGCGCTCGATCTTTCGAGCAAGTCCGCGCTTGACCGGCTTCGGCTCGGTTATTTCACAAGCGGGGCACGCTGGAGTGCCGGCTATGCGGTGATCCTGGACAGGTCCAGCGCGCGGGTCTCGGGTACGGCAGCGCTCAGCTCCGACGCGCTCGCGGTCCAGGATGCCGATGTCCAGCTCCTGGCGGGCGACGTGGGCAATGCGAGCGCGCCGCAACCACCACGACCGCTCTATGCTCGCGCCGAAGCTGCGAAAGTAGCTGATGCTGTGGGTGCCGTGGAGCAGCGTGTGGGCGAATTCCATCTCTACACCCTGACGGGCAAGCAGACCCTCAAGCCGGGCCAGACCACACTCGCATCGCTTTTTGCGCCGGTCACGACGCCGTATGACAGGATGTACCTGGTGCGGGGCTCCGTGCCCTACTGGGGTTACCTCCCGCAGACCGGCGACGAGGGCGACGTGCCGGTGAATATCACCTACACCCTCAAGCGCGAGCGGAAGACGCCGTTTGGCGAGGCGCCGCTCCCTGCGGGCGTCGCGCGCGTCTATCAGGCGGATGATGCGGGGCAGCTGCAGCTGGTGGGTGAAGCAGGCGTGGATCATACGCCAGCCGGCGAGGACCTCCGCCTCGACGCTGGCACGGCATTCGATCTCACGGCCAAGCGGGTGCAGACCTCGTACACCACTCGCCGGGACAGCACCCGGGGAACCTGGCGAACCACCGCCACCGCTGATTATCGCGTGACGATCAGCAACGCGACCGATTCCGCCGTCACCGTCGTCGTCGAGGAGCGGCGTGCGGGCGAGTGGTCTGTTGTCTCGAGCTCAGTGCCAGCGGAGAAAACCTCCTCTACCGCGACGCGCTTCAGCGTGAAGGTGCCGGCGAGGGGCGACGCGGCGCTCACCTATCGGATACGAGCCATCTGGTGACCGTCACGCTGCTGCACCTTTCGGACGTCCACTATGGCGTGGATGCCCAGCTCGACCAGCTCGAGGCGATCGAGGGCGTGGCGCCATCGCTCAAGCCGGACGCGGTGGTGCTCTCGGGTGATCTCTCGCAGCGTGCGCGTCACGGCGAATTCCAGGCGGCGCATGCGCTGCTCAAGCGCATGAGTGAAACGGCCCCCACACTGGTGGTGCCGGGCAATCACGACGTGCAGTGGTGGAAGAGCCCCATGCACCTGCTCGGGACGGAGCGGCTCTACACCAAATACCGCCGCTGGTTCGGGCAGAACCTCACGCCGACGCTCGAAATTCCCGGGGCGGTGATCGCGGGTGCGCTTAGCGCCTGGGGCGTGGCGCCCGGGTCCATGACCTGGAACCTGCGGGACCTCGCAGTCAAGGGCCACCTGCCCAGGTCGGAAACCACCCGCGTGAAGGCCATCTTTGCGCAGGCCCCCGCCGGCGCGGCCCGCGTGCTGGTGATGCACCACAATGTGCTGCGCGGTGGCATTTCGGAGCGGATGGGGCTCGCCCACTACAGCGATGCCCAGCGGCGCATCGCCGAGACCGGTGCGGACACGGTGTTGTGTGGTCACGACCACCAGGAAGGCGCCGGGCAGGTGGGGAACGTCGTGGCCATCAGCACTGCGGGGACGCATACCTCCCGCACTCGTGGCGGCCGTCCCAGCGTCTTCAACCTCGTCACCATCAAGCCCGCCAGTGTCGAGATCCAGCATTACCGCTGGGAGGCAGAGCAGCGCC
>DASSHL010000115.1:0-6176 GCA_035692845.1 Gemmatimonadales bacterium | reverse complement strand
GGCAGGCGCACGGTGTGGAAGCGCCCGGCCAGCTGGACGCGGAACATCTCAGCGAAGTGCTTTCGCGTTTCTTTGCGGAAACCGGCTGGGGCACGCTGCGGGTGAGTCAGCTGGGCGACGTGTCGCTCGCGCTCGACTCTGGCGACTGGGCGGAAGCCAGCGAGGGCGCGGGCGCCAGCTATCCATCCTGCCATCTCTCGTGCGGCCTGCTGGCGGACTTCCTTGGCCGCATGGCAGGCGAGACGGTGGCCGTGATGGAAGTGGAATGCCGCTCCAAGGGTGATGCGCGTTGCCGCTTCCTGGCTGGCTCACCGGATGCCCTGGCCACCCTGTATGACCGGATGGCACAGGGAATGGGGTACGAGGAAGGCTTGGGGCTTGAGGCATGAGGCGTGGGGGGTCGAGTGTCCCGCGTCCACCCATGCCCCACGCCCCATGCCTCATGCCTATCTCTTCAGGATCCGCACGTCCCCCGAGCCCGAATCGATCGTAATCCGCCCCTGGCCGTCGCCCAGGGTACCGCGCAGGCTGTCCTCATCGTCGTCGCTCGCGCGGTTGGTAAGCGGCAGCTGAACATCGATGTCGCCCGATCCGCCGTCCACGCTCAGCTCGGCGCCAAGATCGGCCGGCGCGTAGATGGTCACAGATCCGGAGCCCGAATCGAGGGTGAGTTCATCCACATCGGATTCGAGCCGCAGGGTCACGTCTCCGCTGCCAGTATCGAGCGACAGGTCAGTGGAGGTGACGCCATCGAGCGTAACGTCGCCCGAGCCGCTATCGAGCGAGATCACCGTCGCGCTGACGTCACTCGCGGCAATCGTACCTGAGCCGGTGTCGAGCGACATCCTGCCTCCCTTGATGTGCGCGAGGCGTACCGGTGCCGAGCCGGCATCCAGCGTGAAGTCACCGTCGAGACCATCCACGTCCACGCCAGCCGCACCCACGTCCACACTCAGGTTGCCCTTCACATTTCGTACTGCCACCTTGCCCACAGCAAGATAGAGGTCGAGCGATCGTCCGGCCGGCAAGCCAATTTCCAGGTCGGCGCTGGCGCGGATGCCGTTGCCGGCGCCGCGGATGCGCACCTCCCGGCCGCGCCCGCCGTTCCCGTCGAAGGTGCCATCGTCGCGCACCTCGATCTGGGTCTGGCTGTTCGCGCCCAGCGCCGGGTATACGATGTCGCCGTCGGGAAAGATGACCCTGAACGTCTGGTGGCCGCGAAGCTCGCCGCTCGCCACCCGTAGCTCCCCGGCGTCCGCGCCCCGTGCCGTCACACCGACCGTGAGGTCGCTGCCGCTCCCGGCGACGATCGAAACTGACCCGGCGAGGTTGTAGACCGCAAAATCACTTCCGGCGACGTGGTACTTGCCGGACGCCTGCTGTGCCGGCAGCAGTACGGGCATGGCGAGAAAGGCTGTGGCGATCAGTGGCAGAAGGGATCGGCTGGCGGGCATGAACGGCTCCGATGAAGGTTCCACCGTGAGACCGCCGGAAACGGCAGAAGGTTGTCAGCCGAGCCAGCGGACGTAATCAGGCCGGACGACGAGCTCGCCGGCGACCACGACTTCGCGATCCCATGGGAGGATGATCAGCTTTTCGGTCTCGAACGCGTGAAAGTCAGGCAGGTACGTGCCGGTCCGGATGGACACGGCAGTGCGCACGTCAACCGGCTCGTGCTTCCGCACTTCGTTGAGTGCGAGCTTGAGTGTGCTGCCGGTGTCGCAGGTTTCGTCCACCACCAGGATCCGGCGGCCGCGGATGCTGGACGGCGGGCCGGACAGCAGGACCGGCTCGGCATCCTGCTCCGGCCGGGAGACAACCATGGATGCAAATTCGGTCTGGAGGATGGACGCCACGACCACGCCCGGTATGACTCCGGCCTTGGCAACGCCCAGCACCACTTCGGGGTGGTAGACGCGCGCCACCTTGAGCGCCAGCGCCCGGCAGAGCTCGCCGAACAGCGTCCAGTCGATCTCGAGCACACCGCGAGACCCGGGATGGGAGGTTGTGGCCATGACCCGAAGGTAGGGCGGGGCCTACGGCCGGGCAACAGCGCCCGGGATCGCGTTGCGGCCCTTCCAGCCGGGGGCTATCTTCGGACAATACGCCGTATCTCTAGCAGCAACACCACCTTCCGTGGGGCCAGCACCGGCAACATGAGCTTGTGGCGACGAATTCTTGGCCGGGATACCGGCGACACGCTGAAGCCCCAGCGCCTGGATTACCTGAACGAGGGGCTGGCACTCGAACGTCAGGGCGACTACGAAGCCGCCCTGACTTCGTATCGGCTGGCCTATCGTGATAATCCGGCGGATCCGCGAATCCTGCTGAACATGGCCATCATCTGCACCAAGGTGGACCAGCAGGAAGAAGCGGTGCGGCACTACCGGCGCGCGCTCGAGCTCGATGACTCGCTGAGTGGCGCGCACTACGGCCTTGCGTTCCTCCTGCTCAAGCGCAATGACCGCGACGAAGCGGCGGGCCACCTGCGCAGCTTTCTCGCTCGGCCGCCGCGCGGCACGGACGCAGAGCGGTGGATCCGTCACGCGGAAGTCGCCCTGCGGGAAATCGAGAACGCACCCGCGCCGGAGACGCCGTGACGCGCGGTTGGGTGTTCGGCGCGTGCCTGCTGGCTGCATGCAGCAACCTCACCGCCGACAACGGCGGTGTCGTGTCACTGGAGGTCCAGCGTCCGGAACCGGCCACGGTCGAAGTGGGCGATACCATCCAGCTGACGGCGGTGGCCCTGGATCGGAACGGTGAGCCGGTGGACGCCAACATTGTCTGGCGCACATCCGACACCACCCTTGCCGTGGACAGCACCACGGGCCAGGTCACGGGCCGAGTCGCCAACCAGGTCGGCCGGGTCCAGGCCTCCGAGACGAGCCTCACCAGCCAGCCGATTACGCTCAATGTCCTGGCGGCGGCCGACACCCTCGCCGTCCCGGCCGACACGCTCGTCGTCGCGGCGGGAGTGACCGCGTCGCCCGTGATGGCAGCCACGGTCCTTGCGCGAAGCGACACCGCGGTGAGCGGCTTTGTGCCCGCATCTGGCACGCGCATGATCTTCGCCATCACCGAGCCGGCCTTCGCTGACCCGGCAGCGCGCACCGTGGAACTGCCTGGCGGCGTGCTGGTCGACACGCTTCCATCGGATGCGACCGGCCAGGCACTACCGGACGCAACGGTCAACCGCGTTGCCGCCACGACCGCGCCTGACACCGTTCGCGTCACCGTGTCGGCCCTGCACCGGAGCGGAAAAGCTGTCGCCGGCTCCGGCCAGGTGATCATCGTCGTCTTCCAGTGAGCGAACAGCATGACCATGCCAGCCACACTGAATGAGCTTTTCTTCAGTGCCATGGATCGCTGGCGCGACCGGCCAGTGGTCATGCGCGTCAAGCGCGCCGGCAGCTGGCAGTCGCTGAGTTACGCGGATCTCCTGGAGGAAGTCCGCCACCTGAGCCTTGGCCTTGGCACCCTCGGCGTGCGCCAGGGTGACCGGGTTGCCATTCTTTCCGAAAACCGCCCCGAATGGGCCATCGCCGATTATGCCTGTCTCGCGGCACGATGCCCCGATGTGCCAATCTATCCGACGCTTCCAGCCTCACAGCTGCAGTATCTGCTTCGCGATTCCGGCGCGGTTGCCATTTTCGTCTCGTCCGCTGAACAGCGCGCCAAGGTCGACGAGATCCGCGGCGACCTTCCCGATTTGCGCCACGTCATCGTCATGGACGCCGATGCCGCCGGTGGCGATGTAGTCCCGTTTGGCGAGGTCCAGAAGGCGGGCCGCGCGGTCACGGGACGGGATGAGGAATGGAGGACGCTGGCGCTTTCAGCCGGGCCCGATGATCTCGCCACGCTGATCTACACCTCGGGCACCACCGGCGAGCCCAAGGGTGTGATGCTGACACACGGCAACATCGCCTCCAACGTGACGGGTGGCCTCCAGCGGCTGCCACTCCGCGATAGCGACGAGTGCCTGTCGTTCCTTCCGCTGTCGCACATCTTCGAGCGAATGGCCGGCCACTTCTGCATGATGCAGTCGGGCGCCATCATCAATTACGCCACCAGCATGGACACGGTCGCAGCCGAGATGGGCGAAATCCACCCCACGGTGGTGCTGTCGCATCCTCGACTGTACGAGAAGGTCTACGCGCGGGTGCTGGAGAACGCGCTGGGCGGGTCCGCGATCAAGAAGCAGTTGTTCTTCTGGGCGAAGCGGGTCGGTGAGCAGTGGGTCGAGTACACGCTGGGGCAGCGTCACGTGCCGGGCTGGCTGGCGCTGCGCTACCGGGTGGCGTCGTCGCTGGTCTTTGCCAAGTTGCGCGGCCGCGTGGGCGGGCGGATCCGGTTCTTTGTATCGGGCGGCGCCCCGCTCAGTGCCGAGATCGCCAAGTTCTTCTATGCCGCGGGGCTGCCGGTGCTCGAGGGCTACGGGCTCACTGAGACGTCGCCCGTCATCGCGGTCAATGGCACTGAGGCGCTCAAGCTCGGCACCGTCGGGAAACCGCTCGACAATGTGGAAGTCGAGATCGCGCCGGACGGAGAGATCCTCACGCGCGGGCCGCACGTGATGAAGGGCTACCTCAACAAGCCTGAGGCCACGGCGGAAGCCATCGACGATCGTGGCTGGCTGCACACGGGTGATATCGGGATGCTCGACGCCCAGGGATTCCTGCGCATCACCGATCGCAAGAAGGACATCATCGTGACCGCCGGCGGGAAGAACATCGCGCCGCAGCCGATCGAGAACCAGGTGAAGACCAGCAAGTTCGTGAGCAATGCGGTGATGCTGGGCGACCGGCGCAAGTTTCCCATCATGCTCATCGTTCCCAACCAGGGACAGCTCGAGACGTGGGCGGAGCGGAAGGGCGTGCGGGCGGAAAGCTGGGAGGCCCTGCTGGCGACGCCGGAGGTTCAGGCCAAGATGGACCGCGAGCTCAAGCGAGTGCTGCGGGACCGTGCTCACTTCGAGATGCCCAAGAAGCTCCTGCTGCTGCCGGAAGACTTCAGCATCGAGAGCGGCGACCTCACCCCCACGCTCAAGGTGCGGCGTCGGGTGGTCGAGAAGCGGTTTGCGCGGGAGATTGATGCGTTGTATGTGGAGAGCTGAGGGCTGAGGGCTCAGCGCTTAGCTCTTAGCTCTCAGCTCTTAGCTCTTAGCTCTCAGCTCTCAGCTCTTAGCGCTCAGCCTTCAGCCCTAAGCCTTCAACCTCCCCCGCACCGCCACCCAACATCCCTCTGCATCCGCTGCCAGCTCCAGCTCGCCGAGAGTAGGCGCCTCGCCCTCGCCTACGACCCGATTGCCCATCAGCACCACGCGCGCCGCCTCGTGCACCCAGGCCGGATCGCCACCGTAACCGGGGCCCAGGATCGCTGTCCGCATCGAGCCAGTCTTAAGCGGAAGCGACGGCGCAACGAGCCGGCTCGCGAATGCCGGGTCCGGTCCGCCTTCCGGAGGGTTTACGAGCACCAGGCCGATGCCGGGCAGTTCCTGCGCCACGCGATCGGCGCGAGCGCCAGCGCCGCCGACCAGGACAGCGTAGCCTCCTGGTCCGCCGAGACCGGCGAGCGCGGCTTGTGCGTCGGGCGTGAGGCGGGTCGGGGCAGTATCCACGCTCGGCGCGCGGCCGAACATTGCGACGCCGTCCCTGATCGGATAACTGCGATGGCAGACGGGGCAGCCGAGCGAGCCCTGGCGCACATCCCGCCCTTCGATCAACTCGGGTACCAGGACGAGAAACTGTTCCTCGTGATCCGCCGGGCAGCGCAGGTGGTCGGTCAGCTCAATGAACACGCGGCGTCCGTCATCAGCGAAATACCACCCAGGTCAGCTTCCCTGCCTCGACCCTGATCCGTCGCCACACGTGTCTCCCGTCGATCTCGGTGCCCACTTCGTAATTGCCAGGTGGAACGCCGCCGATGGCGAAGTGGTCGTGATACAGCGGGTGTGAATGCGCCTTGTCGCGGTAGGTCTCGACATACGACAGCGGCGTTTCGCGCGGCTCGGTTTTTCGCAGGCCGTAGATGCGGGCGCCACGTACCGGCTGGCCGGCCGAGTCCCAGACCTGGCCAGCCACGATACCGGTGTTCTCCGGTGGCGCGATCCAGAGTTCCGGATTGGTGGTGTAAGGTGGGAAGCGCTGCAGCGAGTCGACGATCAGCGCAACCGAATC
>DASSHL010000114.1:0-2478 GCA_035692845.1 Gemmatimonadales bacterium | reverse complement strand
AGTATTGCGACAACAGCGTCGGCGCCGCAGGGTCCACCGGCCTGGGCGAGCTCAACATCATGACCTGCGGCGGATTCCTGACGGTGGAGTTCATGCGGCAGGGCATGGCGCCGGCCGATGCGTGCATCGCGACGCTCAAGCGCGTGATGAGCATGACGCCGGCCCGTTTGCTCCGGCCCGATGGCCGCCCGGCCTACGACCTCGCATTCTACGCCGTGAACAAGCGCGGCGAGTTCGGCGGAGGGTCGCTCTATCCGCAGCAGTACGCCGCGCACGACGGGCGCTCGGGAGCGCTCCGCGACACGGCGCACCTGTTCGAAAAACCGGCGTGAGCATTCGGACAGCGGCCTTCGCCGTTCTGCTCCTGCTCCAGGCGGCGTCCTCGGCGGCGGCGCAGGATTCCGTCGTGCCGCTGCCCGGTGCCGGCGATACGGTGCGTGCCGGGCGTCGCTCATCCTGGTTGCTGAGCTATTTCCCCTATGTGGGCGGCGGCGCTGGCGGCGGACCGGTGGCCATTGGCCGAGTGCGCTATTTCCAGCCGGCGCCGTGGCAGGACCGGGTGACCTATCGCGCAGACGTCGTCGGCGAAATCGGTATCGGGCTCCACGGCTCACATCTCGCACGGATCTCTGCCAGCGCGCCGCTCCTCGCGCCCGGCTGGCGCGCCACGGCCGATATCCAGGCGATCCGGAACACGCGCGCCAATTTCTATGGAATTGGGAACAACACCGATCGCGACCAGGCACGCCTGGATGCCGATGAGTTTGCCTACCAGACACACCACACCAGCTACACCGGCGGCGCGGAAATTTCCCGGCGGATTCATGGCCCGCTGTGGCTCGCCGCAGGCGGCGGCGCCACCCACGACCGGTTCTATGCGTTGTCGCCCGGCTCCGAGTTTGCGCTCGCCCTTGGCGATCGCGCCACCGATACGGACGTGCATGGCAAGCTGGAGCTGGTGCTGGACACCCGCGATAACGAGTGGGACCCGATGCGCGGCATCGTGGCGGAAGCGGGTCTCCAGCAGGGCTCGGGCGGCGACGGCTACACCCGGCTCTTCGGCATGGTGCGCGGCTACTATGACCTGAGCGACGCCACCGTGCTGGCTGCGCGCGTGGCTGCGTCGGATATCCACGGCTCGCCACCACTCTCCGCCCTGCTGAGCGTTCCCGCCTGGGAGTCGCCCGTCAAGGTCTATGGAGGCAGCCACACCAATCGTGGTCTCGACGGCAACCGCCTGCTCGGCACCGGCGTGCTGATGGGAAGCGCCGAGGTACGGCAGTACCTCATGACCTTCAAGAACGCGGTGACGATCGGTGCGGTGGGTTTCGTCGATGCCGGACGGGTGTTTCAGGGAGAGCGCCTGCGGCTCACGACCAATGACCTGTCGGTCTCGGGTGGTGGTGGGCTGGTGCTGCGCCTGCTTCGTGGCAACACGGCGATATTCAACGTGGCGCAGGGTCCGGATGGGGTGGAGGTGAGTGTGTCGGGAGGATGGGCATTTTAGAGACGGGAAGACGGCAGGGCGGGAAGACGGGAAGTGTGCATTCCTCCAGATCTTTCCGCCTTCCCGTCTTCCCGTCTTCCCGCCTTTCTTCACCTTTTCTTCACCCTAACTTGCGACCCTCATGCCCATCTTTCATGCATGGCTACCGCTCTGACCGAACTCAATTTCGCGGCCCTGTGGGATGACGCGCTGAGCTATGGGCGCTTCGTGGACGAGGCGAAGAAGCACCAGGCCCTCTGGCGGGACGTGTACCGCCTGGCGCGGATTCCTGACTGGGCACTCGACGCACTGCGACCGCTCGCTGGACATCGGATCCTTGCCATAGCGGAAGACTGGTGCGGTGACGCATTCAATACGGTGCCCATCCTGGCGCGCCTCTGCGACCTGTCGGGCCACGTGGACCTGCGCATGCTGCGGCGGGACGAGCACCCGGAGGTCATGGACCATTACCTCACCAACGGCACCCGGTCCATCCCCATTGTGCTGTTGCTGGACCAGGATTTCAACGAGGTACGGCGGTGGGGCCCGCGGCCGACCGTCTTGCAGGAATGGTACCTGGCCAATCGCGAGATGCCCAAGGATGAGCGGTATCCCATCATGCGCAGGTGGTACGCGCGGGATCGGGGGGAGAGCATGCTGCAGGAGGTGTTAGGGATGAGGGGCAAGAGACTAGGGGCTGGGGACTAGGGGTTAGGGCTGACGGGTGGCGGCTCGTCTCACAACCCTAGTCCCTAACCCCTGTTCCCTAGCCCCTGCTCTCCCGTCCCCTACATCTCCCTGATTTCAATCCCCCGCTTCCCCAACTCCTCCACATACGCCTTGAACGGCATTGCCTCATCGGGGGTGTGCACGCCCTTGGCCGAGACGCGGCCGTCGGCCTGCATCTGCCCGGTGACCGAGAGCGAATAGCCGGTGGTGCGCTCCATGGCGCTGATGCCTTGCTCCGCATCGTAGTAATCGAGGAGCTGGAA
>DASSHL010000113.1:0-8162 GCA_035692845.1 Gemmatimonadales bacterium | reverse complement strand
CGTGCGCGTATTCATGCGCCACCATGGCGAATACGAGCATCGGGAGGGCTAGAATGAAGTTGCCGATCTGGGCGTCCAGAGTCCGTCCTCGCTGTCCGGGCGGAGGGAGTTTACACGGCCCTGCACCTGCAAGTCAAAATTCGACGCCGCTTGACCTTAGACTCGGCGACGGCTACTTTTGGCAGCTACGCTGGAACGGTGGGCGTTCCAGGTGCACCAAGGTGAGGAAGCTGTGCCGAGAATCAAGTCGTCCAAGAAGCGCATGCGTCAGAGCCGGGCCGCCCGGGAGCACAATCGCACCCAGCGGAGCCAGTTGCGGTCAGCGGTGCGGCAGGCGCGTTCGGCTGACGGCGATACCACCGCCGCGCTGGCCAATGCCAGCAGCCTGCTTGATCGCGCAGGACGCAAGCGGCTGATCCATCCCAACGCGGCGGCTCGCCAGAAGAGCCGGCTGGCGAAGGCGGCACGGAAGGCTGAAGGCTGAAGGCTGAAGGCTGAAGGCTGAAGGCTGAACAAGATAAAACCGAGGGCGCCCAACGAGGCGCCCTTTTTGGCATCATGCCAGCTACTGTCCGCCTGTCCGCCTTACAACGCTGCCAGCTCCGCCCCGCACCGCTCGCAGTACCACTCGGTGGGCCGGTTGAGCGTGCCACATTCGCCGCACTTGAGCGTCTTGGCCTGATTCGACGACGATGCCGGCGGCTTGGGAGGCGCCGCCGCCAAGACCGGCGCAGCCACCGGGCTCGGCGCGGCAGCCGCACGTGGAACGGACTCCTCGGCCGTGGGCTGGTCGTCCGAGGCGTTCTGGGGTGAGAGTGACGCGGATTGCTCCACGGCGACCGACTTGAGGAAATCGAGCTCATCATCCGACTGGGTCGGCTTGGAGGGCTTGAGTGCCTTGGGCGGCTCGGGCGCTGGCCTGGCGGGCTCGGGCGCGCGCTGCGTCTCTGCCAGCTCCGGTGAAGCCTTGACCGGCGCAGTCTCCACGGCTGGCGCGGAGTCGCCCTCGATCAACCCCTGTACTTCGGACAGGCGGTCAATCTCCTGGCGGATGCGCCCCAGTTCCTTCCGGACGCCATCCAGCGACGCGTGCTGGACGCGGCTGATCTCGTTCCACTTGCTGTCGGTATATTCGCCCACTGAATGGCGCAGTTCTGCTTCGGCCATGGTTTCCTGCGCTTCGCTCTCGCGCCGGGCCAGGTCGGTCTCCGAGCTGCGCAGGCGATCGAGGTCGGCGACAATCGAATCGCCATGCTCGCGAAGCGACTCCATGATGCGGCCGAGCCGGGCTTCGTAATCCGCCTGGACGCGCCGACGCACTGCATCCGGCGCATTGGATCCGGCCAGTTTCGAGAGCCATTCTTCGTACTGGGTGCGCTCACCGAGCAGGGCCTGCACCGCGCTCGAGCCGGAATCAGTGGGTTTGGCCATCAGGGCTGCCTTCCTTCCAGGGACACGTGATGCGCGAACAGGGACGGCGACCAGCCGCCCGTTTCAATTCCCATGCCTCACGCGCAGGACCTTGCACGCATCGCACGAGTGGCTCGGAGGCCGGCCGCCGAGCTCATCCGTTACGTTAAGCCAAGACCGCAAAGGCTTTCAGGATAATAACTTTCCAAAGTTGCTACCGGGACAGTCGCGACGCAAGCCGCGGGCGGCATCTGACCTAATTTGCGTTCCTGACCAGCGAATCGCCAGAGACCGAATCAGGCCTGACGAAAGACGATGTGCCCCCGGACGATGGTCGCGACGGCGCGACCCCGCACCTCGCGGCCCCCGAACGGCGTGTTGCGGCTCTTGGAGCGAAAGGACGCCGGATCCACCGACCACTCTACCTGGGGATCTATCACAACGACGTCGGCCGGCGCCCCCTTGGCGAGCGAACCGCCGGGCAGCCCGAAAATACGCGCCGGCACCGTGCTCATCCGCTCCACCAGCTGCGGCAGGGTGAGCAGCCCTGAGCCAACCAGTTCGGTGTTGGCCAGCGGAAAAGCGGTTTCGAGGCCGATGATGCCGTTGGGCGCCTGATCGAATTCCCGCTCCTTGGCATCGTAATGATGAGGCGCGTGGTCGGTGGCGATCGCGTCGATGGTGCCGTCGCGAAGCGCCTCCCGGATAGCCTCGCGATCCGCGTCCTCGCGAAGCGGCGGGTTCATCTTGGCGTTGGTGTTGTACCCGTCACACGCCTCGTGCGTCAGCGTGAAGTGGTGCGGGCAGGCCTCCGCGGTCACTCGCAGACCGGCGTCCTTGGCGCGTCGGATCAGTTCAACTGAGCCGCGAGTGGACATGTGACAGAGGTGCACGTGCCCACCGGTCAGTTCCGCGAGGAGAATGTCCCGCGCGACCATGATCTCTTCGGCCGCCGAGGGAATGCCCTTGAGTCCCAGCCGGGTCGAGACGATGCCCTCGTGCATCGCGCCGCCTTCGGCCAGCGACATTTCCTCGCAATGGTCCGCTACGGGAATGCCGAAGACCTTGGCGTACTCGAGTGCCGTCCGCATGAGGTGGCTCGACATCACCGGGTGGCCGTCGTCGCTCACGGCGACGGCGCCTGCTCCCACCAGTTCACCGAACTCGGCCAGCTGCTGCCCTTTCTGGCCCAGCGAAATGGCGCCGATCGGATAGACGCGCGCCTTGCCGGCCCGTTGCGCCTGGCTCACCACGAATCCGACCACGCCCTGGTTGTCGCAGACCGGGTCGGTGTTGGGCATGGCGCAGACGGCGGTGAAGCCACCGGCCACCGCCGATAGCGCGCCGGTCGCGATGGTCTCCAGTTCTTCCTGGCCGGGCTCCCGCAAGTGCGTGTGGAGATCGATGAAACCCGGCGCAACCACCAGGCCACTGGCATCGATTGTCTCCGCGCCGTCCGGCGTGCCCAGTCCCCGCCCCACCGCCTCCACCTTGCCACCCGCGAGCAGGACGTCGGCCAGCTCGTCACGCCCCGAGGCCGGGTCGATGACGCGGCCGCCGCGAATGAGGAGCTGTGTCACCGCTCCTCCCCCTGGAGTGCCGCGGAACTGCCAGGCCGGCCTCCCGCCAGGAGGTACAGCACGGCCATGCGCACGGCCACTCCGTTGGTGACCTGGGGCAGGATCACGCTGTACTCGCCGTCGGCCACGTCGGAGTCGATCTCGACGCCGCGGTTCATCGGTCCCGGATGCAGGATGAGCAGGTCCCTCGGTGCGCGCTTCAGGCGCTCATTGGTCACGCCAAAGACCCGATTGTATTCGCGAAGCGACGGAATGAAGCCGGCGGTCATGCGTTCGAGCTGCAGCCGGAGCACGTTGAGGGCATCGGCCCACTGGATGGCGTCTTCCACCCGGGGCAGCACGGTGACGCCCATTTCCTCGATGCCGCGTGGCAGCAGCGATGCCGGTCCGCAGACCGCGACCGACGCACCCAGCTTCGTGAGTCCCCAGATGTTGCTCCGGGCCACCCGGCTGTGCAGGACATCACCGATGATCGCCACCTTGAGCCCATCCAGCGTCTTGAAGTGGTCGCGCAGGGTGAGCATGTCGAGCAGCGCCTGGGTCGGGTGCTCGTGCTTCCCGTCTCCCGCGTTGACCACGTTGGAGTTGATGCGGTCGCCGAGAAATTGCGCCGCGCCCGAGGAGCCATGGCGAATGACGACCATGTCGATCCGCATCGCTTCCAGGTTGCGCGCCGTGTCGACGAGTGTCTCGCCCTTGGAGACGGAGCTGCCCACCGCCGCGACATTGACGGTGTCCGCCGAGAGCCGCTTCTCGGCGAACTCGAACGAAATGCGGGTGCGGGTGCTGGCTTCGAAGAAGAGATTGACGATGGTCTTGCCGCGGAGGGCGGGAACTTTCTTGATCTGCCGTTCGCTGACTTCCTTGAAGGGCTCGGCGGTGTCGAGAATGAGTCGGACCTGGTCGGCGGTGAGCTTCTCCAGGCCGACCAGGTCCTTGCCAAGCCCCGCCGTGGCCGTCACTCACCGCTCCGGGCGACTTCGACCACGTCGCGTCCATCCAGCTCCGAGACCAGCACGTCCACCCGCTCATCGGGCGTCGGGCTCACGGTGACACCCACGACATCGGCCTGGATCGGAAGCTCCCGGCCGCCACGATCGACCAGCACGGCCAGGAGAATCCGCCGTGGCCTGCCGAAATCGGTGCATTCGTCGAGCGCCGCGCGGACGGTGCGTCCGGTGTAAAGCACGTCGTCCACGATACACACCACCCGGCCGTCGAGGTCCGGGAGGCTCGTCTCACCCACCACCGGCTTGGGGCCGATGGTCTGGAGATCATCGCGGTAGAGGGTGATGTCGAGCTTGCCGCAGGGGATGTTGGTGCGTTCGACCTTGTCGATGAGCCGCTTGATGCGGTAGGCGAGTTCGACGCCTCGGCGCTGAATCCCGACCAGTACCAGTCCGTCGGTGCCGCCGGAACGCTCCACCACCTCGGACGCCATGCGAGCGAGGGTGCGCGCGATGGCGCGCTCATCCAGCAGTTCGGTACGGGTGGGCACGGCGAGGGAAGCTAGGCGGCTCGCCCGCCCGAGGCAACTACGTCCGGCGTCTCGGCCGGCGCATTCACAAGCCGCCCACGCGGAGCCGCACCATTTTCACCGAATCCGACTGGGTCCAGGCCACGAGCGCAGTCGTGTCGTTGGCCACGGCGAGCTGCGGGTACTGGCCACTCGCCGACTCCGGGACCGGAAGCGTCTGTGCCAGCCGGCCGTCGCCGTCGAGCCTGGCAAGCTGGATTGAACGCCCGTGCCTGGGGTTCATGTCGTACGCAGCAAGCGCACCGTGTCCCAGCGCGAGCACGCTTGCATGCGCGGTTGCCAGCGTTGGCGCGGTGGCCAGGCCAACCGGCTCGGCGGGAGAAGCGCCCGCGGTCCGGCGAACGTAGAAGATGCCGGCGTGGCCCGCCTTGCCCGTGTACCAGACGACATGCTCAGTCCCGGCGGTGTCCACGGCGATCGCCGGTCCAGTGTGCGGGCAACCAGGATAGGACCAGTTGTCGTGCGAGAGGCGTTCCGGTGCCTGCGCCGGAACAAGACTGGCCGTCACGATATCGCGGATGTTGCCCGGAAAGTGCTGTCGCCAGGCTGCGATGACGCGGCCGTCAGGTGTCGGGACCAGCGAGACTCGGCAGCAGGGACAAACGGCACCCCAGAGCGCGGTGTTCGGACCCCAGCTCCCTCCGAAATCGTGCGACGTGACCGCAAAGATGCGTGCGTCGGCCTCGCTGGTTGGCTCGTGGCTGGTATCCGGAAGCGGATCCTGATGTCCGTGCATCAGCTCGGGGTGCCGCTCATCCAGCCACGCCACCACCAGCGTCGTGTCGTTGAGCACGGCGGCACCGAAGAAGGTGTGCGTGCCGGCCGCACCCGTTGAATCGCTGTTGAGTGTGCGAGGCACCTCCCAGGTGGCACCACCATCGAGCGACCGGGCCATCCGCATTTCGCTGCCGGGCCATTGGCGCCCAGCGGCTGGCACGCTGCGGGCCCAGAAAATGGCGAGGCGGTTGTCCGGCGCCGCGACCAGGCGGGGTGATGACTCGCCATGCGGCGGGCTCACATCGCCGGCTTCTGGCGTCACCGTCACGGGTGCTGTCCAGCTGCGACCGGCGTCCGCCGACCGGGCGAACTGCAGCCGCCAGGACGAGTCCACTCGAGCGACCCATGCGGCCAGCACGTCGCCGGTTCCCGGATCGCGGATGATGGCGATGTCGCCAGCGGCTGTGCGCGCCGGCGATGCCGCCGGCTGGAGGGCCATGTCGGATGACCGGCAGGCCGCCAGCAGCAGTGCCACTGACAGCGGGTGCCAGAGCTGCTGCAATCTCATTGCAATCCCTCCCATCGCATGCCCACATAGAACGCGCGGCGGTCGGACGGTTCGTAGTACCGACCGGCGGCGTTATCCACCTGCACCGACAGGGACCGCACCGTGTTGGTCAGGTTCCGCACCTCGGCGAACATGCTTCCGCCCAGTTGCGCGACCTGCCACTCGGCGCGCGCACCAAGCATGAACCAGCCTTCGTTACGGACGGTGTTGGCGCTGTTCACGAAAAAGCCCTTGGGCGCCCACTCGAGCGTGGGTGTCACGCTGATGCCAGCCGGCGCCGAGACCGTGACAGACGCGTTGATGAGGTGGTTCGCCGCGCCGGGGATGTCGTTGTCGCCGTATACCGGGTCGCTCACGAACTGGTACTTGCCATAGGTGTACGCCAGCCGGGCGCTCAGGTTTCGCAGTGATCCCTCGAGGCCAAGCTCGACGCCATAATGCCGGCTCCTCGGCGCGTTGCGATAGGTGGGCACGGTGAATGTCGCGCCCGGGAACGGCGTCACGTTCTCGTTGAGGATCTCATGCCGCAGTTCCACATCGTACAGCGAGAGGTCCCAGCCCACTGCACCCTGGCGCCCGCGGGTGCCGACTTCAAACTGCCAGGCACTCTGGCCGACAAGGTCGATAAACCCCGGCTGCGTCAGGCTGTTGAGCTCGAGCAGGAGCGGTGGCTCGAACATGCGGCTGGCATTGGCGAAGAATCTTGTATCGGTCGACGGCACCGCCGCGATCAGTCCGACCTTGGGCGAGAAGGCCCGGAAGACACGCCGGTCAGACTGGTCGCCATCAGCCAGAAAATGATCGGCGGCCTGCCGCACGGAATATTCGTACCGGCCACCGGCGATCAGTGACAGCCCCTTCGTGACCCCGACCAGTTGTTCGCCATAGAGCGCGAGGTTGGTCACTTGGTCCTTCTGGTCCTTGGCCAGCGGGCCGTGCCTCCCTTCCTCGTTCTGGAACTGGCGATCGTCCATGTTCATGTACGAAGGCTGGAACCCGAGGGTAAGCCGGGAACGCTGGCCCAGCGGCAGCATGGTGTTCTCATAGCGCACTTCCGCGCCGACGTCCCGGCTCTGCTGGTTGATCACGCGGAAGATGGGATGGTCAATGTCGCGATACTGGAAATAGGGGCTGACGTCCAGCCGCTGGCCGGTGCCGAGCTGGGCGCGGAGCTGCGCGCCGATGTGGTGCAGATCGTAGACCCGACCGTAGCGGTTTTCCACGTTGTCGGGTGCAGCCTGGATGGGTGAGGCCGCGAACTCCGCGCTGGTCAGCGCGCCCGGCAGCTGTTCGTCCACATGTGCATAAAAGTAGAACGCGCGCAGGTCGAGGGCCGGCGAAAGCAGATAGCCGCCGTGGAGATTCACCCGCTCGCGTCGCTGGCCCGACCAGTCGCGATACCCCGATAGCCCCGTGTGGGTGTAGCTCGCGTAATAGTCGAAGCGGCCCAGCACATCGCCGGAGGCAAGCTGGGACTTGAAGAAGCCCGAACTTCCGCCCTGGGCCACGACGGTAAGCGGGCGCGCAGTGTAGCCGGTGCGCGTGATCACGTTAATGGCGCCGCCGATGGTGGATCCGCCGAACCGCAGCGCGTTGGCGCCCTTGTACACTTCGATGGCGTCCGCGGTGAGCAGTTCGATGGATTCGAAATCGGTAAAGCCATCGGCGTTGCGGTATGGCATGCCATTGACCAGCAGGTTGATGCCGCGCGCGTGAAAGTTGTTGCGAAGACCGGACCCGCGGATCGAAATCTGGCTTTCATCCGCCGCGCCGAACCGGGGCTGGATGTACACACCAGGCGTGAACTGGAGCGCGTCCTTGAGATTGGCAGTGCGCGCCTTGTCAATTTCCCGTGCGGTGACCAGCGCCACGCCGCCCGGCACTTCAGCGAGGCGTGCCTTGCGCTCCGCCTCGTCGCGCGGGGTGCCGATCACCGTGATATCAGCGAGCTGCACCGGCGCTGGCTTGAGGCGGAAGTCGAGTGTCAGCTCATCAGTGGAAAAGAGACTGACCTCGGCGCTGGTGCTGTCGTAGCCCGTCCGCCGCACTACGATCGTGCGAAGGCCGGCGGGAACGCCGGCAAGCCGGTATCGCCCCAGCGAATCGGTACGTGTCATGGGTGCGCCACTTCGGTCGAGCACCAGTGCGTCAGCTACTGGCACCTGCGCCGAATCGGCAGTGCGGACGACGCCACGCACGATGGCGCCGCGCTGTGCGGCCGCAGGGCTCACGATACCTGCCGCGCCGCCGAGAACGAGCGCCACGGCCCATGGCCGCAGCACCCGCAAACTGAACGAGTTCATGCATCCCCCTGACGGGATATGGGGCTCCCGGCTTGGCCGAGAGCGAT